>NZ_CP142396.1:2407920-2708910 GCF_035934735.1 Sedimentibacter sp. MB31-C6 | reverse complement strand
CTTCCTATTATTATATATATGTTCTGCAGATTTTAATTTGGATAATCTTTCAATGATATTTTCTCCACCTATTATGTTAATTCGCTCCTGTTCAAATTCTATTATTAATTTTTTATCTATTTGAATATTGTACTTCTTCAAACATTCCACTAGTGAAAATTCTATTAATCTTTCCTTAGAAGCATTTTTTAAGATATCTATATTCAAATTGTCTAAATTCATATAATTAAAAATAACGGATGATAATATTATAGAATTAATAATGGAATGTTTATTATATGTATACATCAAAGTTAATTTCATAACTTCATCTTCTAATGTATTCCAATTAGTATTCGCTATAATTATAGGAAGCAGTTTATATTCAAGTAATTCATCTTCTTTTAATGTTGGTCTTTTATTTTTTATATAACAATCAATAATATCATTCTTACCATTTTTATAATAAGCAAACACTTCTAATTCTTTTTTGTAACGATTAGTATCAAACATACATCCTATTCTATCCTCATAAGGAATCAATGATTTTGTAGATAATAAAAATAATTGAAATTCTAAACTTGCAAACTGGTATAACATGCTATCCTCATAGCAATAATTTAGTAAGTTGTATATTTTCGATAGCATAAGCACCTCTTATTATTAATAAATATATCCATAAAAAAATAGAATCTACAGATTAACTCTGTGATTCCATTATACATTTAATTACTTAAATTTTCAAACTCTTCTTTATATTCATTTGCAAATTTTAAAACTTTAGCTGAATACTCACTTATCGCTAGATTTTCATATTCAGACTTACCGCTATCCATATATTCTTGTAATCCCTTTTGCCCTCTATTATAGGCCGTTAAAGTTTTATGTACATCTTTATTATACAGGTTATTTAAATAAGAAAGTTGTGTTATTGTAATTTTTAAATTATATCTAATATCAAATAGATTTTCTGGATTATAGATATATCCTATATTTTCTGCAACCGGCTTAGCAGTATTTCCCATAAGCTGACCTAAACCTCTCTCTCCTGCTTGTCCCACAGCAAAAGGATTAAAATCACTTTCACTTTTAATAACACCTAGTACAATAAACGGATCCATATTTTTTGACCTGCATTCTTTAATCATAAATGCGCTTTCATCATATGGAAGTTTAGTAAGATCTTCTATATATTGTATCAAAATTTTTTCTTGTATAAATAAATCTCTTAACTCATAAATAATAAAATTCTTTTCAATTGTTTTCTTCGAGGAGCTATAGTACTTAGTCAAATCTTCCGCATCAGCAGTTAAACTCATATTAATCATCATAAAATATGATACAATACAAATAATAAATAATATTGACAAGTTTTTTTTACTTTTCATTTCATCACCCTTTAATGTTTGATAATTAACTATAAATTTTATTTCTAATTATTTCAACAGTGAAAAAAAGTATGTTTTGATGAAATGTGTCCATTTCTGGCAGCTTGGACTATTTTTATAGAATAAACCACCAAATTAATATTGCATCAAATAAGGAACGCATAAAATGCGTTCCTTATTACTAATATCAATTATTTACATTTTTTCAGGTGCCTTCATACCGAGAAGATCCATACCTGTTTTCAATACTATATTTACAATTTGTGTTAATAAGAGCCTTGCTTTTTTAACTTTTTCATCATCAACTATAATTGGACAGTCATGATAAAATCTATTGAATTCTTGTGCTAACCCTACAATATATCTTGTTATATAAAAAGGTTCATATTTATCATGAGCCACTAAAGTAGCTGATTTAAAGCCCTCTAGTTTTTTTAGAACATTAAATGCACTTTTATCAGTCAAAATAGAGAAATCTATATTATCATCAATTTCAATATTAGATTTCCTGAGCAAACTACAAGTTCTTGCATAAGTATATTGTACATATGGACCTGTTTCACCTTCAAAACTCAAAGTTTTATCCCAAGAAAATACATAATCCTTTATTCTGTTATTGAACAGTTCTTGAAAAATCACAGCACCTATTCCTACTTGCTTAGCTACCTCTTCCTTATTTTCTAGGTTTGGATTTCTATCATTGATTATTTCTGTTGTTTTTTCTATTGCCTTTTTCAATACATCCTCTAAAAAAACGACTCTCCCTTTACGTGTTGCAAGTGCTCCACCTTCAAGACTAACTGTACCAAACATGACATGAACGCAATCATATGCCCAGTCATAACCCATTAAATCAATTATTTTTCTCCATTGATCAAAATGAAGTTTTTGAGGAGCACCTACTACATATATATTTTTATAAAAGTCATATGTTTCCTTTCTATATTTTGCAGCAGCAATATCTCTTGTTACATACAATGTAGAACCATCACTTTTTTGAATTAATGCATCTGTTAATCCATATTCTTGAAGTTCAACAATTCTTGCACCTTCTGAATCTTTTAGAAGTCCTTTGTCTTCTAGTTCATCTATTACCAAAGGCATTTTATCTGAATAAAAACTTTCACCTGCAAATGAATCATATTTTATTCCAAACATATCATAAACTCTATTAAATTCCTTTAAACTCACCTCTCTAAACCAAGACCATAACTCATGAGCCTCTTCGTTTCCATTTTCTAATTCTTTAAACCAATATCTTGCCTCTTCTTGATATTCAGGATGAGATTCTATTTCTTGATTATATCTTACATATAATTTTAAAAGTTCTGGTATAGGATCTTTTTCGATAGCCTCTACAATTTCTGGTGTACCCCATTTTTTATATGCTGAAATAAGCATACCAAATTGAGTTCCATAATCACCTAAATGATTTATTGCAAAAGTTTTATAACCCATATATTTATAAATATTATTAATAGAATTTCCGATTAATGTTGAACGAATATGTCCTATATGAAAGGGTTTTGCTATATTAGGCGATGAAAATTCAACAATAACCGTTCTTCCTTGCCCAACATTTGTACTTCCGTATCCATACTTTTCAGTAAAAGCTTCTTTTAATACTTTTTCTGCAAAATGCGTTTTATCAACAAAAAAATTAACATATGGTCCTGCAGTTTCAATTTTTTCAAAACCTTCTATATTGCCTATTTTTTCAACAACTTCAGTAGCAATAGCGGCAGGAGCCTTTCTAAATTTCTTTGCAAATTTAAAGCATGGAACCGCATAATCACCCATATCTGAATTAGGTGGGATTTCAATTATTTGAAGAGCTTCATCAACATTCATTTCATTATCTATAGATGTGATTATCTCTACTACTTTATTTTTAAAGTCCATATTTTTTCCTCCATTATTATGTTCCCTCGTCATTTATGTAATATTTTCTAGTAATAATATCACAGTCAATTTTCAATGTCAATACAGCCATTGATAACTCAAATTACTTATTGCTGTTACAAGTCAAGTTCTGTTTCCCCATCGCCTTGAGTTATGTGCCACTTCTCATGACCATTTATTTCATTCATAGTCAATTTATCAGATAATATATTAGCAATCATCATATTGTTTTTTGGAGGTTTCCTTGTTATCATAAAGCCATTACTAAGCAGTACATTCTTAAATTTACCATGTAATCCCGTTCCTACAACAACATATTCAATACCATTGTCATAACAATATTTAGATATAACATTTGCCAATGATTTAATATATCTTGCATTAGTTGGATCTGTAAAGAATTCAACACATGAAGTCATTTTAGATCCATTAGCTACAGAATTATGAAGTATAGCAAATCCTATTATTTCATTCTTTATTTTAGCAAGTATAGTTATGTATTTTACGTCTGGTCTTTCATTATATCTATAATTTAAATATTTATAATCTCTCACTAACAATACGTTATATTTACTTTTATATGTATCCCAACACTTTTGAATATTTTTAGGAACAGTATTTAAAATTTCAAAGCTTATTTCTTTATCCATTTGTACCTTAAGTTTATTTTTCATATATGCTGTGTAAATAGAATTCCCAACAGAAGATAAAAATCCTATCTTAATTCTTCTTTTTAAAATATTATTTATCAAAATTGGTTTGACATACACTTCCTTTTCAAAAAGTGTTGGCCATCCAAATTTTTGATAAGCTGGATAGGACTGATCATTTGCCAAACCTATTACAACGTCAACACCATCTTGTTTTCCTCTTTCGCAAGAATTTTGAGTCATCATTCTGAATATTCCTTGTTTTTTGTAATCAGGGTGCGTCATTGATTTTACAGAATGTGCAGCTAATACCGTTTTACCATTTACATAAAGTTCATTTGGTAACAACCCATCACATCCTATAACTTTGCCTCCTTCTTTTAACAAGTACATCATATTTCCTGATTTGTTATATGGATTTTTATCAAAAAGCCATTCGTACATTTTTCGTTTACTGTTAGTACCTTCTCCAAAGGAAATTACTGATAACTCTTCAAAGGCTTCAAAATCTCTATTCATATCTAATCTAACTATTTCTCTTTCCATACTACCTCCTACTTATCTTTTGTTACCTTTATTATCTAAATGTTACAATTGTAACACCATCACCACCCTCATTGAAATTTCCTAAGCGAGAATTTTTAACATGCTTGTGTTTTTTTAGAAATTTAGTTATTCCTTCTCTTAAAATACCCATACCTTTTCCGTGAATTATTTGAATCTCATTTAAATTTGCCATAAATGCATCATCTAAATATTTATCAATTTCCATTAAAGCTTCTTCAAGGTTGAATCCTCTCACATCAACAACAGGGTTTATGGATGAAGTTTTTAATTTTATCATTCTCGAAGTATTAGCTTTTTCCTGTTCTTCTTCATCAGATTTAATTTTAATTAAATCTGTTTTTTTAACTTTTGTTTTGATTAATCCTACCTGTACCATTACTGCTTTAGAATCATCTACATCAGATAAAATATGACCCTTTTGATTTAAGTTTCTAACTAAAACTGCATCACCCTTTTTCAAAGGTGTAGTCACATCATATGCTTCTTCATTATATATTTGTTCAGAATATGGATTTTCCTCTAACTCCTTACTTTTGTCATTAATATTTTGTCTTATTTCATTTACTCTCCTGTTTTTATCCCTATCCATTTCTATATTTAGTTTTTTTAATTCTTTAATTATTGCTAATGTTTCTTTTTTAGTTTGCTCAACAATTTTTCTTGCTTCATAATTTGCTTCATTTATAAGTTTTTCGCTCTTTTCTAGTGCTTTTCTTTCCTTAGCAATATAATCACTGTGCTTTTTCTGACTTTCCGCATCTAATCTATTTATTTCAGCTTTTTTGTTTTCTATATATTTTCTATTTTCCTCAATTTCCTTCAATGCATCTTCAAATTCTACTTTATCTTTTTCTATTGTCTTTTTTGCCTTTAATATTATTGAATCATTCAATCCAAGTTTCTTAGAAATTTCAAAAGCATTTGATTTCCCTGGTACTCCAATTAATAGCTTGTATGTTGGACTTAGTGTTTCAATATTAAACTCAACACTACCATTGTTAACACCGTCTGTTGTCAAAGCATAAAGCTTTAACTCACTGTAATGTGTAGTAGCTGCTGTAATTATTTTTCTATCATGTAACGTATCAAGTATTGAAATTGCTAAAGCTGCACCTTCAGTAGGATCTGTACCTGCTCCAAGTTCGTCAAAAAGTACTAAGGAATTATCATCTACTTCATTCATAATCTTAACGATATTAGTCATATGTGATGAAAATGTACTCAAACTTTGCTCAATACTTTGCTCATCACCTATATCCGCATATATTGAACTAAATAATGAAATTTCAGTACCATATTCAGCAGGTAAATGAAGTCCAGCCATTCCCATAAGAGAAAATAATCCTAAAGTCTTTAAAGAAACAGTTTTTCCTCCTGTATTAGGTCCTGTAATTATAAGCGTCGTAAAATCTTTTCCAATCCAAATATCAATAGGTACTACTACATTTGGGTCTATTAATGGATGTCTGCCTTTTTTAATTCGAATGAATCCTCTATTATTAATTTTAGGCTCAATTCCATTTATACTTATAGCATATTTCCCTTTAGCAAAAATACAGTCTAGTTCTGTTAAAATTCCCTGATTATTAATCATTTCATCTTCTATACTACCTACAATACCACTTAATTCTAGTAAAATACGTTCTATTTCTTTTTTTTCTTCTATCTTTAAATTTGAAATATCATTAGTCATTTCTACTACAGCTAAAGGCTCAATAAACAATGTAGATCCTGTAGAAGACTGGTCATGAATAATACCCTTTACCATAGATCTGTATTCTTTACGAACAGGTATTACATATCTATCATTACGCATTGTAACAATACCTTCTTGAAGATATTTTTGCATACTCTGAGAACTTACTATTGTGTTTATTTTATTTTTTATTGCTGAATTTTTAATTTTAATTTCTCTTCTAACTCTTTTAAGCTCAGAACTTGCATCATCAGAGATTTCATCATCACTTATAATCACTTCATATATTCTATCCTCTATACTCTTATCAGTATATATATTTTGGCAAAGATTATCTAATATATCATAATTGTTTTTTTCGTCATTATTTAGAAGTACATAGTTCTTTAATAATCTTGCTGCCCTAAGTGTATCTGCACATCCAATAAGGCCCTTCATAGATATAATGCCTCCTATTGCACCTCTTTTAACGTACTCCCCAATATCAGAAATTCCCCCAAAAGGAGGTTCCCCTTTTTCTACAATTATTGAAAAAGCTTGATATGTTTGATTTTGTTTATATTTTGCATCTTCTAAATCAAAGGTAATATCAAGTTTACGCACTTCATCTTTCCCTAGGTTTGTCTCTGCAAGTTCTGCAACTCTATCAATAATTTTATTAAATTCTAATACTTCTTTTGACTTTTCTCTCATATAACTTCTTCCTCTCAATAATCATCTTGAACTTTCTTTCTGAACAAGATGCCATAGCTACGTAAATACACGTTCATCTATGTTACAATATATTCTTTAAATAATGACCTCGAGTAAATTTATTTTCATTTAAAACTTTTTCTGTTTGTATACCATTTATTTCACAATATAAAGCATCAATTATGTCTTCGATATTGTCCTCCCATTTTGTATCAACATAAAAATACTTTATTCCCATTCTAACAAAATCATAAGTTTTATCAATTAATGTAAGAGGTACACTGTTATATATATTGGTTAAGCGATTTTTCCTTTCAATATTAAAATAAACACCTTTTCTATCCTTTAAAGCATATTTAGTGTTATAATTACATGTATTACAATCTTCTGAATTTTTACAATTCCTCACAATTGACATTGGACAATTTTTCATAACCATTAATTGAACATAAGCATAGACTACTATCTCTGATTCTATATCTATGTTATTCTTAATACTACCAATATCTTTAATATTAGCTTCAAAGGAATATGAAAAACTCTCAATCCCAATTTCTTTTATAAGTTGTGCCGAAAAAGAGTTAATTATATTGAAAAATGAACCACAGTGTATTTTTAGATTACTATATTCTTTAAAAAAATATAAACTTCCTATGTTATTAACACAAACACCATCAAATATTTCTTCATAATAATTTATTTTTTCTTTAAAAATATTATATTGATTTTTTGAGACTATGTTAGGAATCCATAAATATTTTTCAATACCATCAAGCTTTTTAATAGCATCTAAGTCTAAATCATAAGGAAAATATACTCTTTTCATTTTAATTTTATCAATTATATGAAATTCTTCATTACTATTTATTTTTAAACTTATAGTTGGTTTTTTCTTTCTAATATTTTTATTAAAATCAAATATATCTTCATTAGATATTTCGCCCATTAATTGCCTATTATAAACAACTGCCTTTTTACTATAAAGTTCTTCTGTTGATTCTCGTCTCATATGATTCAACGTACTTTTCTTTATAAATACATTGTCATCCTTAACTATCTCTATATTTCCTAGATTATAAATAGTATTTCCCAGCTTGCCAAGTTGTTCCCTAATAAGTATATCTGTCGCTGGGTTTTTTAAGCTTAATTCACAAACATCTTCACTATATACTGTTACAGTATTACTGTCGTCATATGCAGTTAATATAGCTCTTTCGCCAATTTTAAGATTTATTTTAAAATCTATTTTTCTTCTTCTATAAAAAGAAAACTCCTTAGTTTTGTCCTTAACTTCATCAACTATTATATCTATATTATCACCTTTAATGCCAGAACTGGTTCTAGCAAACATATCATCTTTTATACTAGGCATCAGATACCCATTAGTATATCCTCTACTAAATGTAGATATTGCTCTTTTTTCTAATTCAATAACTTCATCTTTTTTAATTTTATCTCCTGAAATACAGTTGTCAATTATTTTTCTATAGTATTCAACAACTGAAGATGTATACTCAGGTCCTTTCATTCTTCCTTCTATTTTAAATGTAGTGATACCTGCTTCTATTAATTCAACTACAGTTTCTCCTCCAATAAAATCTTTCATACTCAAAACAGGAATTGCTTCATAATCTGATTCAATAGTTTTATTTTCCTTATCGTAAAAGCTATAGTTTAATCTACAAGGCTGTGCACATTTACCTCTATTGCCGCTTCTACCTCCTAAAAAACTACTCATATAGCATTGACCTGAATAACACGCACATAAAGCTCCATGTATGAACACTTCTAAACTAGCATCAGTATTTTTTGCAATTTCCTTAAGTTGTTTAAGAGACAGTTCTCTTGCCATTATAACTTTATCTACATTATATTTTTCGAAAAATTTAACACCAAATTCATCATATACTACAGATTGAGTGCTAATATTAACAGGTAAATGAGGAATATGTTTATTAATTAAATATAACAAACCTAAATCTTGTACAATAACTGCATCTACATCATTTTCATACAAGTATACAGCATAATTTAATACCTTTGCTATTTCTGAATCTTTTAAAATAATATTTAAGGTAACATACACTTTTACATTTTTATTGTGTGCATATTGTATAATATGTTTCATTTCTTCATCATTAAAATTTTGTGAATTATATCTAGCATTAAAATTTTTACCGCCAAGATATACAGAATCTGCTCCACTGTTTACTGCTGCATAAAAAGATTCAATACTGCCTGCAGGAGCTAAAAGTTCTACTTTTCTTTCCATATTTTCTCCTATTTTCTTTTAAAAAAGAACGCAATAAGCGTTCAATTTATTAGATGTGTACAATTAAACAGAAGTTTCTCTATCAAGAATCTCCAATAATTCATTATTTTCTTTCTTTAGTTTGTTTATTTCCAATTGATTTTGAAAATTTTCAGTTTCCCTTCTATTTAACTTATCTTGTAATTCATTTAAATTATTAATCATACTTTCTTTATCACTGTTCATCATTAAAAGTTCTTCAAGATATTTTTCTTTTTCTTCATTGATATTTTCATATTTATTCTTAATCTCTTCATTACTATCTTTTAGATCTTTTATCAATTTATCCTTTCCTATTAATATTTCATCTTTCTCATTCAATTTAATTTGCATCGAATTTATTTTATTGTTTAATGATTCAATATCTTTTTGTTTA
This sequence comes from Sedimentibacter sp. MB31-C6, assembly GCF_035934735.1. NCBI lineage: Bacteria > Bacillati > Bacillota > Tissierellia > Sedimentibacter > Sedimentibacter sp. MB31-C6. Next base: position 2,699,348 of record NZ_CP142396.1, on the reverse strand, counting down.
GATTCTATTAGTAAGTTGATTCTATGTTGTTCTTCATTGTAATTATCTAATTGCTGTTGTTTATCTTCACTAACTTTCTTTAGTTCTTTAATTGTCTTTTCTAACTGTCCTACATGTTCTTCTCTTTCATTAAGTTTTAGCTGCAATTTAGAAATTCTACCATTTAAGCTGCTTTTTGTATTATTCATAAAACTTATTTCTTTTGTGAAATTTTCTCTTTCTTTAGTAAGATTATCACATATTTCATCAAGTTCTTCATTTTTATTTTTTAATTCATTAATTAATATTTCACTTTTTAAAAGCTGCTGGTCTTGTTCGTCAATTTTTTCTTGAAGCTTAACTATTTGAGTGTTAAGATAGTCTCTATCATTATCTCTAACTAAAAGTTTTTCTCTATATCTTTCTTTTTCTGAATTTATTTCATTTAATTTCTCTTGAATTTCTTTCTTTTCTAAAACAGCCTTATTCTTATCTTCATTTAAACTTTGTATTTCCTTATATGTCTCATTTTTGTATTCAGTAACTTCATCAGTTAATTTCACATATTTATCAATAATAACAAATGAAGATAAAATTAATTTATCTATTTCATTGAATTTTTTTTTAGAATTAGTTATTAAACTTATTTGCTCATTTAGAATTGTTTCAATTTTTTTAACATATTCGGGACTTTCATCTGTTGTTACACCATATTTTTTATCATTAATAGTTATATCTACTTTATTCATAAATCAAATCCCCTTTTTATTTTGATTTTATTGCACAATATTAAACAATTTGAAATATAATTAACCATAATATAATAAATTATTATTAAGTTATTATTTATATATATTTATATTAAAATAGAATCCTTAAAATATCAATAGTAAATAACATATTTTAATACATATTTTTAATTTTTTATAAAAATTTATCAAATTGTATCTAAACTTCTTAATAAAAAAATCCTGCTATATTTGAACAGAACTTTTTTAAAAACTATTTTTTTTATGTCTATAACTTCATCAAAATTATACATACTTCTCCTTATACTTTTATAGTAAAGGTTTCTTACTTAAAAAATCTATTATATCTTTAGCTATACTTTCAGCATCAAGCATATTTTGTTTTAGCAACTCATCAATTGAACCTTGTTTTATAAATTCATCAGGTAAAGTTTTTATTATAACTTCTTCTGGATTTGACAATAAAGGTTTAATATACATTGAAATAGACCCGCTAAATGGTGCTTCATCAATTATAACAGCTAAATTAGTTTTACTTACTGAAGTTAATATTAAATTTGTGTCTAATGGTTTAATAAATCTTAAATTGATTATCTCTGGTTTTATCCCTTTTTCCTTTAATATTTTACTGACTTCTACAGCTGTATTAACCATCTTGCCACATGTAATAATTGAAATATCACTACCTTCCTCAACTATTACACCTTTGCCTAATTCTATTTTAGTTTCACTACCTTTTATATTGATTTTACTATATCCTCTAGGATATCGTAATGCTATTGGCCCATTGTAATTATTAATTGCAAACTCCAGCATATTTTCAAGTTCAGTATTATCAGCAGGAGTCATAACTATCATATTAGGTATTTGGTATAAAAACGCCGTGTCAAAAATACCCTGATGAGTTTCTCCATCATTTCCTACTAGTCCCGCTCTGTCTATAGCAATTACAACATGTAAATTTTGCAATGCAACATCATGTATCACTTGATCGAAAGCTCTTTGTAAAAAAGATGAATACAATGCTACAACTGGAATCATTCCATTTGCAGCTAAACCAGCAGCCATTGTTATTGCATGTTGTTCTGCAATACCTACATCAAAAATTCTATTCGGGAATTTCTTTGAAAACTCAGTTAACCCAGTTCCATCAGTCATAGCCGCTGTTATTGCAATTGTGCTATCATTTTTTTCAGCTATTTCGCAAAGTTTTCTACCAAATACATCTGAATATGTTGGGAGTGATGATTTATTTAAACTTTGTCCTGTACTTATATCAAAAGGTGAAACACTATGATACTTATCTGGATTATATTCAGCAAATTTATATCCTTTACCTTTTTTTGTAATTACATGTATTAATAATGGTCCATCAATATTTTTAGAAGTATTAAATGTTTCTAATAGTTCATTCATATTATGACCATCAATTGGACCCATATATGTTAACCCAATTTCTTCAAAGAGCATTCCAGTGATTACCATTTGTTTAATTCCATCTTTTGCTCTCTTTAACAATTTCTTCAATCCTTTTCCACCAATCGGCATACTATCTAGTAACTTTTCAACATCTCTTTTAGTTGATAAATACTTTGGCTCTGTTCTTAATTTACTTAAATAATGAGATACTCCACCTACATTAGGAGAAATTGACATCTCATTATCATTTAGTACTACAATTAACTTCGTATTACTTCTACCAATATCATTTAATGCTTCAAAAGCCATTCCTCCTGTTAATGCTCCATCACCTATAACTGAAACTACTTCGTACGATTCTTTTTTTAAATCCCTCGCTCTAGCAATACCGATAGCTGCTGAAATTGAAGTACTACTATGGCCAGTATCAAAAACATCATATATGCTCTCAGATCTTTTTGGAAAACCACTTAAACCATTTAATTGTCTTAAAGTTTTCATTTTACTTTTTCTTCCAGTTAAAATTTTATGTATATAAGATTGATGTCCAACATCCCAAATAATTTTATCATTTGGAGTATTGAATCCATAATGTAATGCCACCGTCAGCTCCACTACTCCTAAATTAGATGCAATATGTCCTCCTGTTTTCGAAACACTCTCTATTAAAAAACTTCTTATTTCTTTACATAATATATTCAATTCATTTGTATTTAATCTTCTTAAATCATTTGGTGATTTTATTTTCTCTAAATATTCCATTATCCCTCTCATACTATATGCTATTATATATAACTAAATTTTGTATTTACAATTATATATTGTTTAAATACATATGTCAAAATTAATTACTTTTATATTTTTTGAAAATTTAAAAAATATTTCTGTACATCTCCTTAAATATATTATAATATATAAGCAATATTATTAATTGTGTTACACTATTTAAAAATTAGGAGTGATTATATTGATTGAAAAAATACATATCCATGTATTGTCGGATTCAATTGGAGAAACTGCTGAGCTTCTTGCAAAAGCAGCAAGTATTCAATTCAAACCTCAATTAATAGGTGAAATCCACAGATATCCATTTATTTCAGAAAATTATCAAATTGACAATATAATAAAAAATGCATCTGAACACAAAAACTTAATTATCTATACCCTAGTAAAATCAGAAAGCCGTGAATATTTGGCTAATGAAGCAGCAAAAAAAAATATTCCTGCTATAGATGCTCTAGGTCCAATAATTAAAGAATTATCGCAATTATCCGGGCTAGAACCTAAAAGAGAAATTGGTCTTAATAGAAAAATGGACGATGAATATTTTGAAAAAGTTCAAGCAGTTGAATTTGCCGTTAAATATGATGATGGAAAAGATCCTAGGGGCATATTAAAAGCAGATATTGTATTATTGGGGATTTCTAGAACTTCAAAAACACCTCTAAGCATGTATCTTGCTTATAGGAATTATAAGGTAGCTAATATCCCATTAGTACCAGAAGTTGAGGCTCCAAAAGAACTATTTGAAATTTCATCAAAAAAAATTATTGGACTTACTAATGACCCCCAAACTCTTAACACTATCCGCCTTGAAAGATTAAAGGAGTTAGGATTAAAATCTTATTCTACATACGCAAATATGGATAGAATATTAACTGAATTAGATTTCGCACATGAGATTTTTGCAAAACTTCGATGCCCAGTGATAAATGTTTCAACTAAAGCTATCGAAGAAACTGCAAGCATAATTACATCAATTATATCAAAAAACATACATAAATAATAGGAGGACAAAAATGAACAAAAAATGGGTTTACTTATTTAAAGAAGGAAGTGCTTCGCAAAAAAATCTATTAGGAGGAAAAGGTGCTAATTTATCTGAAATGACTAATATTGGGCTACCGGTACCTCCAGGGTTAACAGTTACAACAGAAGCTTGTACTGAATTTTATAAACAAGGAAAAAAATTAACAGATGAAATAATTAGCCAAATTAAGGATAATTTGAAAATGTTAGAAAAACAAACTGAAAAAAAATTTGGTGATGTGGAAAATCCTTTATTAGTTTCAGTTCGTTCAGGGGCTGCTATATCAATGCCAGGAATGATGGATACTATTTTAAATTTAGGGCTGAATGATAATACTGTAGAAGGAATAACTAAAAAAACAGGTAACAGCCGTTTCGCCTATGATAGTTATAGAAGGTTTATTCAAATGTTCAGTGATGTTGTTTTGGGTATACCTAAGTATAAATTTGATTATGCTCTTGATGACTTAAAAGAAAAAAATGGTTATAAATATGATACAGAATTAACTACTGATGATTTGAAAATTTTAGTAGAAGAATTCAAGAATATTTATAAATTAGAAACTAAATCAGACTTCCCTCTAGAGCCAGAGAAACAACTTTTAATGGCTGTAGAAGCAGTTTTCAGATCTTGGAACAATGCTCGTGCTATTACTTACAGAAATCTTTATGATATTTCTCATGACATTGGAACAGCTGTTAATGTTCAATCTATGGTATTTGGAAACATGGGAGACACTTCTGGGACAGGTGTTGCCTTTACTCGTAACCCGTCAACAGGCGAAAATAGGGTATTTGGCGAGTTCTTAATTAATGCTCAAGGTGAAGATGTTGTAGCTGGTATAAGAACTCCATTAACGATTGATAAATTGAATGATGTAATGCCCGAAATATATGATCAATTCATCGAATCAGCTAATAATTTAGAACAGCACTATAGAGATATGCAAGATATAGAATTTACTATAGAACAGGGAAAACTTTATTTATTACAAACTAGAACAGGGAAAAGAACTGCAGAATCATCATTAAGAGTTGCAGTTGAAATGGTTGAAGAAGGACTTATATCTAAAGAAGAAGCTGTTATGAGAGTGGATCCTAAATCTCTTGATCAACTTTTACACCCACGATTTGATCCTATTGAAATTAAAAAATCTGCTCCAATAGCAAATGGTCTACCAGCATCTCCAGGAGCTGCAACTGGAAAAATATTTTTTACAGCAGAAGATGCCGTAGCTGCTTCTGAAAAGGGAGAAGCAACTATTCTTGTTAGAAAAGAAACTTCGCCTGAAGATATCGAAGGTATGAATAAGGCTCGAGGCATATTAACCTCAAGAGGTGGAATGACTTCCCATGCAGCTGTTGTTGCTAGAGGCATGGGTAAATGTTGTGTAGCTGGTTGTGAAACAATTTACGTAGATGAAGTTAAAAAAATAATGTCCGTGGGAGATGATATATTAAAAGAAGGAGATTATATTTCTCTTGACGGAAGTACCGGAAATATATACAAAGGAAGTATAAACACAGTTGAGCCAAGCCTATCAGGCAATTTTGGCAAATTGATGAAATGGGCAGATGAATTCAGAAAACTTGGAATCAGAACAAATGCTGATACTCCTAAAGACTCAGAAACAGCTGTTAAATTTGGAGCTGAAGGCATCGGTCTATGTAGAACAGAGCATATGTTTTTCAAGGAAAGTCGTATCTTCTCTGTTAGAAAAATGATTGTATCAGATAGTATAGTACAAAGAGAAAAAGCCTTAGAAGAAATATTGCCAATGCAGAAAAATGATTTTAAGGAAATATTTAAAATTATGGGACCAAGACCTGTTACTATAAGACTTTTAGATCCACCATTACATGAATTTATTCCAACTAATGAAGAAGACATAGCAGAACTTTCTAAAGATATGAATATACCAATATCAAAACTAAAGGATTTAATCCATAGTTTACATGAGTTCAATCCAATGCTTGGACATAGAGGTTGTCGTCTAGCTATTACTTATCCAGAAATCGCTAGAATGCAAGCCAGAGCAATTATAGAAGCAGCTATAGAAGTATCTAAAGAAGAAAACATAACTATAGTTCCAGAAATAATGGTTCCTCTAGTAGGAAAGAAAGAAGAGCTTAATATACTTAGAAAGTTAATAATGGAAACTGCAGAAAAAGTAAAAGAAGAAAAAAATTCTAAACTTGAATATCTAATTGGTACAATGATAGAAATTCCTAGAGCTTGTGTAACAGCAGATGAAATAGCAGAAGTAGCAGATTTTTACTCCTTTGGTACTAACGACTTAACACAAATGACTTTTGGATACTCAAGAGATGATGCTGGTAAATTTATATCAGCTTATAGAGAAGTTGGTATCCTTGAACAAGATCCATTCCAAAGCATCGATCAAGCAGGTGTAGGTAAATTGGTAGATATGGCAGTTACACTTGGAAAAAAAGCTAAATCTCATCTCCATATGGGAGTATGTGGAGAACATGGAGGAGATCCTGCATCAATTGAATTTTTCCATAAAACAGGTTTAGACTATGTATCATGTTCACCATTTAGGGTTCCAGTTGCAAGATTAGCTGCAGCTCAGGCAGCTTTAAACAATAAAATTTAGTATAAAATAAAAGGGTATTATTTCTTAGTAATTTAAGATAATAATACCCTTTTTATCATTGATTCACAAAACTCACTTGTACATGATAACAAGAAGAAATCAATTAAATTTCGTTATATCTCTGGATAACATACATTGCTATTTTTATATGTGTTGAATGTAAATTTCATTCCATTGTAATCATGTAATTCGGATGCAAAGCTTAACTCCCAGTTAACATCCTCATCAAAATTATGTAAGTACGTATCCGCATTTGTTATTGCATCTACTTTTGTAATATAAGCTTCAGTACAATATGAATATAAATCATTATATATTTTACCTCCACCTATTATAAATACTTCATCATTACTATATTTTTTCAATTCTTCAAATAACTCTTTAAATGAATTACAAACTATACAACCATCAGCTTTAAATTTTTTATTAGAGGTTAAAACTATATTAGTTCTATTTTTAAGTGGTTTCCCTCCTGGTAATGACATCAATGTTCGCCTTCCCATAACAACAACCTTGTTTTTTGTAGTTTCTTTGAAAAATTCCATGTCTTGTGGTAAATTAAAAAGTAAATCGCCTTCATAACCGATTCCCCAGTTTTTAGCGACTGCAACTATAAGTTTCATATTTCACCTCCTATACAGCTATTGGAACTTTAACCTTAAATTGATTATATTTATAATCTATTAATTTAAAACTATCAACAGTAAAGTCATAAAAATCAGTTATGCTATTATCTATATCTAACTTTGGAGAATCATGAGATTCCTTTGTTATAACCTCTTCAATAATTGGTATATGTCTATCATATATATGTGCATCTGAAATAACATGTACTAATTCTCCAGCTTCCAAACCACTAATTTGAGCCATCATATGTATTAAAATAGAGTACTGCACTACATTCCAATTATTTGCAGCAAGCATATCTTGAGATCTTTGATTCAATATAGCATTTAATTTATTTCCAGAAACATTAAATGTCATACTATAAGCACAAGGATATAAATGCATTTCATGAAGATCATCAAAGTTGTATATATTAGTCAATATTCGCCTACTTGCAGGATTATTTTTTAAATCATAAATTACTCTGTCAACTTGATCAAATTCGCCTTCCTTGTATTTATGTTTTTGCCCTAATTGATAACCATATGCCTTTCCGATTGAACCTGTTTCATCAGCCCAGGAATCCCAAATATGACTATTTAAGTCATTTACATTATTTGATTTTTTTTGCCATATCCAAAGCATTTCATCAACAGCAGCTTTAAAGTTTGTTTTCCTTAAAGTTAAAATTGGAAAACTTTCAGTCAAATCATATCTATTAATTATTCCAAATTTTTTAATTGTATATGCAGGTGTTCCATCCTCCCATCTAGGTCTTACATTATAGTCCTTATCCCAAACACCATTTTGCAAAATATCCTTACAATTATCTATAAATATTTTATCAGCTAAGTTCATTTTACGCCTCCTATTGAATATTAAATATCTCCCTATAAACCTATTACGCATATGACTAATTGGAGATACTTTTTCTTCATTTTATTATACATTAGTACAAGAATGATTACAAGTAAGATATATTGCCAAACAACAAAAAAGAGAACATTGTGTCCTCTTATACATATATTATTTCATAGAATTATTATTTATAAAACTTTTAATTTTCATCTTTTCTTCAAATCCTTTTACGCGCATTGCTTCTGATTCTTCACTTTCAAAGTTTTTGAAATATATACTCATTTCACCATCTTTAGTATCATCATATCGAATACATCTAAACCCATTATCATACATATTTTGAATTTTTTCAAAATCACTCATAACATTTCACCCCAATTACATTTATATTTATTACCAGTATTCTCAATTTTATAATTTTTATGTATATTCTTATATATTTAGAAAATCATAATTTCATTTTTTTGATAGTTGCTTATTTTAAACAGTTATATTATAATTAGGAATAAAATTTACAAATAGAATTTTTCTCACAAGGAGTGTATCTAAATGGATTATACAACAAATGACATCTTATTTGCTTTTGGACTTACACTAATTGCTGGTTTATCTACAGGTTTAGGAAGTGTTTTCGCCTTTTTTACAAAAAAGACAAATCATAAATTTCTATCAGCTTCATTAGGATTTTCTGCTGGTGTTATGATTTATGTATCTATGATAGAAATATTTGTAAAGGCTAGAGCTTCATTAGAATTGGCTTACGGTTCGACAAAGGGTTACTGGATTACTACTATTGCTTTTTTTACAGGCATGGCCATTGTTGCATTAATAGATAAATTAATACCTGAAGAAGATAATCCTCATGAACTAAATGCGGAAACAAATATAAAAGATATAGAAAAAAATACCCAAGAAAATCAACTAATGAGGATGGGGAAATTTTCAGCACTAGCAATTGCAATACATAACTTTCCAGAAGGATTAGCAACATTCACGAGTGCCCTACAAGATCCTACATTAGGTATCAGTATTACATTAGCTATTGCAATACATAATATCCCAGAAGGAATAGCAGTATCTGTTCCAATATACTATGCTACTGGAAGTAGGGCTAAAGGGTTTGCATACTCATTCCTTTCAGGTTTGTCTGAACCAGCAGGTGCAATTATTGGATTTTTATTATTAAGGAGTTTCTTAAATGATGCTTTGTTTGGAATTATATTTGCTTCAGTTGCTGGTATAATGGTATTTATATCTTTAGATGAATTGCTTCCAACAGCTGAAAAATATGGTGAGCATCATATTGCAATATATGGGCTTATATCAGGTATGATTGTAATGGCTTTAAGTTTACTTTTATTCTCTTAACATTAGTTCTTTATAATGTATAAATGATTATATTTTGTAAACAATACCATTATCTAGTATAGAGAGGTAGTGGTAATTTGAGAATTCCAAATCATATAGGACTAATTCCTGATGGAAATAGACGTTGGGCGCAAAATAAAGGCTTTGAAAAACAAAAAGGATATGAATACGGTCTCGACCCCGGACTACAAGCATTAAAGTTAGTTCAGGAATATGGAATAAGAGAAATTACATACTATGGTTTTACAACAGACAACGGTAAAAGACCTAGAAAGCAAATTGATGCCTTTGTAAAAGCTTGCGTTGATGCTGTTAATTTAATTGCAAAGGAAAATGTGTCATTATTAGTTATTGGGAATACAAATTCAACAATCTTTCCAAAAGAATTATTGAAATATACTAATAGAACTAATATAGGTAATGGTGGAACAAAAGTTAATTTTTTAGTTAATTATGGTTGGGATTGGGATATAGCAAATTTAAATACTAAAATAAAAAATAGAAAAAGTATAATGGATGGACTTCATTCCAAGGACATTTCCCGTATAGACCTTATACTAAGATGGGGAGGCAGAAAAAGACTTTCTGGCTTTCTTCCTATTCAATCAGTTTATTCAGATATATATACTATTGATGACATGTGGCCTGATTTTAGACCTGAACAATTTCATAATGCAATGAAGTGGTATAATAATCAAGATGTCACTTTAGGCGGTTAAATCATGACAAAGGAGACGTAAAATGTCTCCTTATTCATAACTTTATTACTTTGGCATATTTATTAATTTGTCTTCTGATTCTCTATAAATCACAAATTTATTGCCTATACTTTGTACAAATTCAGCTTTAACTTCTTCTGCAACTTCATTTGCAATATCTTTTGCCTCTAGCGAACTATTATTTAAAACTTTTATTTTTATTAATTCTCTAGCTTCTAAAGCATCATCAATCTGTTTAATTACATTTTCTGTGATTCCGCCTTTACCTATTTGCATTATAGGATCTATTTTATTTGCTAATGCTTTTAAGTAACTTCTTTGTTTTCCTGTTAGCATTTGTCCTCCTATCTGATTAATCAATAAAATCAAATTCAACCCCGCAAACACTAACGAGATCTCCTTCTTTTGCTCCTATTTCTCTTAATCTATCTATTACACCTTTGTCAATAAGTACTTTTTGAAAATTACTAAATGATTCGAAATCATCAAAGTTAGTTGAATCAACTAATCTTTCTAGGAACTCTCCTTCTGCCAGATAGTAATCATCTTCCTTTGAAACTACAATGGTATCTCTTTCTTTTCTATCATAGTATCTTTCTACTAAATTTTCATCAACAAATACTACTTCTTCTTCTACTTCTAGCAATCTTTCATATGCCTTTTTCTTTAATACATCAAGTCCTTCACCTGTTGCTGCTGAAACTTCAAGAATTTCATATTTACTTTCAAATTCAGACTTAATTTTACTTAAATTCTCATGTGCTTCAGGTATATCCATTTTATTTAATACAATAATTTGTTTTTTTTCTGATAATTTTTCGCTATATTGTTTCAATTCTTCATTAATTTTGTGAAAATCTAAAATTGGGTCTCTGCCTTCCTGACCAGAAGTATCTATTACATGTAACAAAAGTTTAGTTCTTTCAACATGCCTTAAAAATTCTAGCCCTAAGCCTGCTCCACCTGCAGCACCTTCTATAAGTCCAGGTATATCTGCAATAACATAACTATGACCTTCTCCTATACTTACAACCCCTAAATTAGGTTTCAAAGTTGTAAAATGATAATTCGCAATTTTAGGCTTTGCACTAGTTATGGATGCCAGAATTGTAGATTTCCCAACATTAGGAAATCCTATTAATCCAATATCTGCAATCAGTTTAAGTTCTAGTACTATTTCTCTTTCCTCACCTTTTGTACCTGGTTCTGCAAATCGTGGTGTTCTTCTAATAGAATTTTTGAATTTGGTATTACCTCTACCACCTCTGCCCCCTTTGGCACATATGTATCTTTGACCATTTTCTTTTAAATCTGCTAGAACAATATCCGTTTCTTCATCTTTTACTAATGTTCCAATAGGAACCTTTAATACTAAGTCTTTACCATCTGACCCAAACTGCTTTTTGTTTCTGCCATCTCCACCTTTTTCAGCTTGGTAGCGTCTTTTATATCTAAAGTCCATTAAAGTTCTCAATCCTTCATCTGCGACTAATATAATACTACCACCATCTCCACCATCTCCTCCAGCAGGTCCCCCCATGGGTTCATATTTTTCACGTCTAAATGCTACACTACCATTTCCGCCTTTACCGGCTTTTACACTGACTTTAGCTATGTCTATAAACATTTTATCCCAACCTTCTTAATTAATCAAAAAACCTACCTTAACAGGTAGGTCATTTTTATTATGCATCTAATTCACAAGGATATACACTAACTTGCTTTCTTGCTTTGTCTTTTCTTTCAAACTTAACTTTCCCGTTTACTTTAGCAAATAATGTATCATCACTTCCAATTCCTACATTCATACCAGGATGTAATTTAGTACCTCTTTGTCTAACAAGAATATTACCAGCCAAAACAAACTGTCCATCAGTTCTTTTTACTCCAAGTCTTTTAGCATTACTATCACGACCGTTTTTAGAGCTACCAACACCCTTTTTATGTGCAAATAACTGCAAATTCAATTTTAATAACATGTTTACACCTCCTCAAATTTAAGTGTAATATATTCTTCGTAATTATCTAATAACAACTGTATACCTACTATAAAACTTCTATATAATGAATCTGTTATATCATTACTTTTCAAAGTCTTAACTTTTAAAAAACCTGTTTCCTCATCAACTTCATGTAAAATGTCTTCAGAAGAAATTCCTGCAACTAAGTTCATAGAATTTAAGACAGTATATGATAATATCGATATAGCTGCACATACAATATCTGAACCTGTTTCACCGTAATCTGAATGACCTTCAACTATAAAACCATTATATGAATTAATGGTTTCTTGCATAGTTATTACTATCATATTATTATCCAACTATTTTTTCAACTTTAATTTGTGTAAATGGTTGACGATGACCTTGTTTCTTTCTGTAGTCTTTTTTTGCTTTGTATTTGAAAACAATAATTTTTTTAGCCTTACCTTGTTTTTCAACTACAGCCTCAACTACTGCTCCATCTACATATGGCTTACCAACATTTACTTTCCCATCATTAGCTACTAGTAAAACTTTATCAAATTTTACTGTTTCTCCATCAGCGATTTCAAGTTTTTCAACTCTTACAACGTCGCCTTCTTGAACTCTATATTGTTTTCCACCAGTTTCGATTATTGCGTACATACTATTACCTCCTCTTCCCAGTCTCGCCATTGCAGGTACCTAAGTTTTAACCTGATCCGTGCGGCTATTACAGAAATAAATTGTATCAAACAAAGATAAGTTTGTCAACCTATTTTTGAGATTTAATATATTCAATTTTGCCCATTTTTCCAACTACAATATCTTCAGTTAAGATACTTTTATCTTCCTCAAAGTATATGTTTATTTTATATTTATTTTCAATTTTATTTATAATTTCATAAAATTCCTTGGTCATTTCATTATAAAGTATGCTACCTACTTTTAAAATAACGGCTTCACAAGATGTATTATTCCTAATTTTTCTTACTATATTTTCTAGTTTTAAAAAAACGTGAATATTCGATGATATTCTTCCTCCACCACTACAGTGCTCACATTCTTTAGTCATTAAATTAAAGAAATTTTCTTTATTTTTTTTTCTTGTTATTTCCATAAGATTTAGTTTTGTCATTCCAACTACATTGACTTTAGTCTTTTCCTTGTTAAATATAGTTTTAGCTTTATTCAATATTAAATCAACATGTTCCTTTTTTCTCAAATCTATAAAATCTATTAAGATTATGCCGCTTATATTACGAAGTTTTATTTGTCTAGCAATTTCATCTAAAGCAACCAAATTTAAAGAAAGTGCTGTTTCTTCTAAATTTTTATTTCCAATATACTTACCACTATTAACATCTATAACAGTCAAAGCTTCAGTAACATCAATAAAAATAGACCCACCATTATCAAGTTCAATTTTTCTATTAAAAAGAATATCAATTTGTTTTTCAATGCTAAACAAATCAAATACATTACTTGATTCTTTAATTGTTATATTTTTAAATTCGTCTGTATCATAATTTTTCATTATTTCATGTAATTTTATTTTATTACTTTTATCTTCTACATATATTTCATCTACTGTTGAATCAATATAGTCATAAAACACTCTTTCAATAAGAGAATTACTTTGAAAAAGTAATTTAGGTGCATATGAATATTTGTATTCCTGTTCAATTTTTTTATACATAGATGAAAGTACTTTATATTCTTTTTCTATATCATCAGAAGAACAATTTTCAGAATAAGTTCTAATAATCATTCCGTTATTCTCTGTCATTATATCTTTACCAATTTGCCCTAATCTTTTACGTTCTTCCAATTTTCTTATTTTACTAGAAATATTAACTTTTTTACTTTGAGGTAATAAAGCAATATATTTTCCCGTCAAAGAAATATCAGTTGTTACAGATATATTTTTCTCTCCCATAGGTTCTCTGTTTATCTGAACTAGAATTTCTTCACCCTTTTTAATAATTTTATCTAGTTCTTTAGTATCCTTTTTACGAATTTCTCTTTCTATGAGAAACTTATCTGACAAAAGATCATTTTTATATAAGTAAGCATTTTTATCGAGGCCTATATCAACAAATATAGCTTCCATACCTTGTAATATATCCATAACCTTACCCTTGTATATATTTCCTAATAAACTTTCCTTATCGTTTTCTTCATAAAAAAAATCAAGAAGTTTACCATTTTCTACAATAGCAACCTGATTGAAAAATATAGAATTTTTAATTAATATTTGCTTCATAGTACCCACTTCCTATAAATTGTTCACTATTGTTTTAATATTGGTTTCATTTTATTATCTAATGCATCTATTTTCATAATAGTATAATAATTTATTTTAAAGTTTCTTTCTTCAATAAGTTTAATAAATTCTTCAGTTTTCATACTACCATTTTCAGTTGTAAGAAAAACAGCCTCAATCATCGCTTTATTTTCACTTTTTTTCTTTAAATTTATATATTTAATAAGTTCTTTTGAGTTGATTTCCTTATTTACTATTTTATTTTTTTTATTTTTCTTTTGCCTGTTATATACTACCCCTATTTCAATCATCTCTTGAAATAGGTTATTTAATTTATCAAAATCAACAGTTTCAAATTCTATATTAAAAATATATTCTGCATAAGCACAACGAGACATTAAAGATTTAGTTTCATCTGTATAACTTGCACTAATTATTTGCATTTCTTTTGGTAAAACGAAATTCATTCTGCTTATATAATCATTTATTTCTACCTTTTCATTTAAATCTAATTCAAAATATTCACCTATACTTTCAGTTCCTAAGGACAATGGAAAGCCAAAGGCTGTTTTCATATGTGGATTGTAACCTTCACTATACTTAGCAGGTATTCCGGCTCTTTTTACAGACCTTTGAATAAATCTTAAAACATCTAAATGTGATATATATTTTAAATTTCCAGTTTTACTGTATTTGCTTATTATTTTGCACATGAGGACAAGGACCTCCCAATAATTTATTATTTACACCACAATTAAAACACTGTTGTCTACAGTCAGGAGTAGTAGCTGATTCCATAGATTTCTCATATTCTCTAATTAAATAATCCTTTGATACTCCGATATCAATAAAATCCCATGGAAGAACTTCTTTAACATCTCTTTGCCTTTTACCATAGAAATCAGGATCTACATATAATTCTTCAAATGATTCCATCCATTTGTTAAAGTCAAACATATCATACCAACCATCAAATCTACATCCTTTTTCCCAAGCTTTAATTAATACTTGGCTAAGCCTTCTATCTCCTCTTGCAAAAACCGCCTCAAGATAACTTAATTTAGGTTCATGGTAACTAAAAGATATTTTTTTATCTTTGATTTCTCTTTGTAATGATTTAGCTTTATCGTAAAATTCCTCTATACCATTTTGTTCTACCCACTGAAATGGAGTAAAAGGTTTAGGAACAAAACAAGAAGCACTTACATTGATTTTCAAATTTCCCTTAATATCTTCTTTTGGCCTTTTGAAAAATTTATCTTTTACCTTATATGCAAGGTCCTTTATTCCAAGAACGTCCTCCATACTTTCACCTGGCAATCCAATCATAAAATATAATTTAACTGTAGACCAACCAAGATTAAATGCTGTTTCAACTGGGCCAAGAATTTGTTCTTCTGTCAAATTTTTATTTATCACATCTCTCATACGTTGAGTTCCTGCTTCTGGAGCAAAGGTTAATCCTGACTTACGTACTTCTTGTATTCTTTCAATAATATCAAAAGTCATTGAATCAAGTCTTAAAGAAGGTAAAGAAATACTTGTATTTTGATTCTCATACTTATCTAACAATTGAATAGTTAAATCAGGTAAACAAGAATAATCTCCAGAGCTTAAAGATGTTAAAGATATTTCATCATGGCCTGTAGATGAAATAAGATTTTCTGCTTGTTTAACAAGAGTATCAGCCTTCTTTTCTCTAACAGGTCTATAAACCATTCCTGCTTGACAAAAACGACATCCTCTCGTGCACCCTCTGAAAATTTCAAGAACAACTCTATCATGTACAACATCAATATATGGTAAAATACTTTTTTCTGGATAAAAACTTTTATCTAAATCTTTTATAATTGTTTTAGTTATTGTTTCTTTAGCATTTTCATTTAATATTTTTCTTTCTTTAATAGTACCATCGGCATTATATACTTCTTCGTAAAATTGTGGTACATATATTCCATCAATCTTAGCTGCTGATTCAAGAAATGATAATTTATCAAATCCTTTTTCTTTTTCTTCTTCGTAAAGTTTCATTAATATTGGCAAAACCTCTTCTGTTTCACCTATTGTAAATAAATCAATAATTTCATATAAAGGTTCTGGGTTATATGAACATGGACCTCCAGCAATAACTAGGGGCATATCATTACCCCTATCCTTGGATTTTAAAGGCAAATTTGCTAAATCCAACATATTTAATACATTAGTATAACTCATTTCATACTGCAGTGTAAATCCTATAAAGTCAAAATCTTTTAACTCATCTTTACTTTCTAGTCCATATAAAGGAACATTGTTATGCTTCATCAATTGTTCCATATCCGTCCAAGGTGCAAATACTCTCTCGCACCATACATTATCTATACTATTTAACAAATGATATAATATATGCATTCCTGTATGAGACATTCCTACCTCATAAACATCTGGGAAAGCAAATGCAAATCTTATATTTACGTCTTCCTTATTTTTAACGACAGAATTTAGTTCACTACCAACATATCTTGCTGGTTTTTCAACCTTTAAAAGCTCTCTGTCCAGCTTTTTTATATCAATCATATGTACTCCCTTTCTGTATACAAAATCTAATCTTCTCCTAAAAAATTAATTATTCTACTTGCATTTGAAGTTCTGTTAAAAATTCCTTTACTATACTTGTTTCATGAATATCTATTTTATATAATTCTATTGGATCCGACTTAATCATTAAGTTATTTTTTTTAGCAAACTCCATCATCATAGGTAAGAATTTTTTTGTTTTTTCATAACTGCCTTTATAAGATAAAGTTATATACTTTCCACCTGGAATAACTCTATCATAATCTTTATCATCTTTATCAAGTACAAAAAAAACCGAAGTATATGAATGGTAATTTTGCTCTTTTATTTTATCTAAATTCATTGTTATTCCAACATAATTATTGCCTAATAAATAAAGTTTATCTTCGTGTTTTCTGTGAAGTTTCTTAATCAAGAAGTCAGCCTCTTCATCTCTAGTAAAAGTATCATTAAGTACAATAACTTTTCTCTCGTCTATTTCTTTTATTTCTATTTCTTCTAAATTTTCAACAGCCGCATCTTCCACAATAGACTTTATTCTATCTCTTATAGCATCTTTTTGAACATTTAATTGTTCTAGTTTTTTATTAATTAATACTATTTCTTCATTTAATATATCTAAAGTATTCTCTAAGGTCTTATTCTCTAAATAATCCTTAATAACGTCCATAGGAAAATTTAAATTTCTCAAATCTTTAATAACATTTAGTTTCCATATATCTTGTATGCTATATAGTCTATATCCATTATTATCTCGTTCAGGACTTAAAATTCCAATTTCCTCGTAGTATCTCAAAGAATCCTTTCCGATATTGTATAGGATTGAAATTTCACTTATTTTGTAATAACTTTTCATTTATCTATCCTTTCAAATAATTCCTTCAAATTCATTACATATGATACATTATCATATTTTTTAAATTTATCAATGATTTTTTCATATTCACCCTTAACAAAATCCCTGTTAGTACTGTGAAGTATAATAATACGCTTATTTTTAATATTTTCTATCAATTTTATATTATCAAAATTTCCCCAGCCTATTGCAACATCCGTTATTATAATTACATCTGATTGATTTATATATTCCATCATTTTAATTTTACTTTCGTCTGAAAAGACAGAGAATGGATTTTCCTTAACAAAACTTATATTTAAATTCCTACATAGTTCTAAATCAGAGTCTCCTTCATTAAGGATGCCTGCACTTATTTTATATCTCTCTGAATACAATTTTTGGATGATATATTCACCTGTTCCTCCACCACAAATTACATGAACAAATATTTTCTTATCCTCTTTAGCCCTTCGTACTCTAAGTGGTACAATTTCCTTTGAAGATAATAGCTTATTGTTACGAATAACTATTTCCATATCATAAACATTGTTCATAACATCTTCCTGAAGAACCTCATCAGGGGTACCTTCTTTTATAATTTGACCACCGTCTATTAAAATCAATCTATCACTAAATCGAGCAGCTAAATTTAAATCATGCATCACCGATATAACAGTTATACCTTCTTCTCTATTAAGCCAATGAACTAATTCTAAAATATCCAGTTGATGATGCAAATCCAAGTTAGAGGTTGCTTCATCTAATATCAAAATTTCAGGTTCCTGAGCTAATGCTCTTGCCATTATAACCCTTTGCTTTTCACCGCCACTTAAATTATTAAAATTCTTATCTTTATATATAAATGTGTTTGTTTTTTTCAAAGCATCTTCAACAATTAAATGCTCTTTATAATTTACTTTCCCAAAACGCTTGTGATATGGATTTCTTCCCATACTAACAATATCAAAGACTGTAAAGTCAAAGGAAATATTAAATTCCTGAGGCACAAACCCAATTATTTTTGCTTTTTCCTTAAAGGTAATATCCTTTAAGCTAATACCTTTAAGGAAAATCTCGCCGCTACTTAAATCAATATTTTTATTAATTCCTTTTAATACCGTTGACTTACCAGCACCATTAGGACCTATTAAACTTACAAATTCTCCCTTTTTAATATTAAAACTTATATCTCTTATAACTTCATAATCCCCGTATTTAATTTTCATATTCTTTATTTCAATTATATTGTAATTCATAGCCATCCTCTTCTACACATATTCTTTCTTATTTTTTCTTAGTAAATATATGAAAAAGGGTCCGCCAAAAATTGCTGTTATAATGCCTACAGGAATTTCTTGAGGCATCAAACTTCTTGCTATAGTGTCACATATTACCATAAGAATAGCACCTGCTATAAAGGACATTGGTATTAAAGTTTTATGATTAGGTCCTAATATAATTCTTATTATATGAGGTACTATTAATCCAACAAACCCTATAATACCAGATACTGATACTGCCAATGCTGTAATTATAGCACTTACTATAAGTAAGATTCCCTTTGTCCTTTCTACATCGACTCCTAAATTATTTGCCGTATCCTCTCCTAAGAGAAATAAATTTAAGTCCTTTGCATAATAATATATTATAAATGCTCCGATTATTATATAAATAGCAACAGTATTAAATTGCTCCCATCCTTTTCCTGACAGAGAACCCATAGTCCAAAGCATAATTCGTTGCATATCATTCTCTGAGAAAATCATTACAAGAGAAGTAATTGCAGTCAAAAATTGGCCAATTGCTATACCACTTAAAAGCAACGTAGTCATAGGTACCTTTTTCCCTACTTTTGCAATATTATAAACAGTTAACACTACTCCTATGGCACAAATAAAAGCCATTATTGAAGTGAAAGATAAGCCTAATAAGTTAAAAGATATTTTACTAACAATACCAATAGAAGCTCCTAGAGCAGCCCCTGATGATACGCCTATTACATATGGATCAGCCATTGGGTTTTTCAAAAGACCTTGGTAGGTTGCCCCTGACACAGATAATGCTCCTCCAACTAACGCTCCAACTAATACTCTTGGAAATCTAATTTGCCAAATAATTGTATCAGAAGAAACTGGTATAGAAGATGAATCTACATTTGAAAATGGAATTCTTTTAAAAATTATCTTAATCGCATCAAAAAATGATATATTTGCAGCTCCAACACAGCTACAGATTATAAGTATAATAAATAAAATTATAATTGCAATAATATAAATTATTTTTTTATTTTTCATTTTACTCCCTATCCTAAAAGAAAGCACAGTTTCCTGTGCTTTACAATATTTGTTAATCGAATTTATCAGGATATATTGCCTTTGCTATGCTTTCTAAAGCAATTACAATTCTTGGACCTGGTCTTGATGTTATATCAGGATCAAGAAAATAAATTCTATCATTCTTTATTGCTTCTATTTCGTTATATCCTGGTCTTTCTTTAATATCATCAATTGTTTTAAAGCCATCATCTGTAGTTAAATATACTTCTGGATTTCTTTCTATAAGCAGTTCTGAGCTGAACTCTCCATAACTTGATTGCATATCTCCTGAAATATTTTCTCCACCACTCATTGTAATCATTTCATCAATAAAACTTCCTTGTCCTACTGTCCCTAAAGGGTCATGCCAATTTTCAAAAAATACCCTTTTACCTTCTTCTCCCTTTACCTTTTCAAGGATTTCTGCTGTCTTATCCTTTATATTTGCTACTAACTCATCAGCTTTATCTTTTGAGTCCAGTATACTACCTAACAACTCAATTCTTTCATAAATGGCTTCATAAGTTGATGGATATATAACAACTGTTTTTATGCCTGCAGCATTTAATTGTCCTCTAATTTCTTCATCTATCCAATCTGTTATATAAAGTTCTACTCCATACTCAATTAACTTTTCAATATTTGGTCCATTATAATCGCCTATAATTTCTTTCTCAGACACTTCACTAGGATAATTACAATAAGATGTTACTCCTACTAACAATTCTTCTTTATCTAAAGCATATATAATTTCAGTAGTAGACGGGGCGCCTGATGCTATCTTTTTAGGCGTTGATTCAATATTAATTTCAACACCATAGTCATCTATTATTCTTAATGGGTATATTTCACTTTTTTCAGAAACTTCATGTTCAACATCTTCAGGTTCCTCTTTATTTTGACAAGAGCCTAAAAAAAATATCATTATTAATACTATTAATATGTATAATAATTTTTTTGTCATGTATCCTCCTAGAATGCAATATTTCTAATATCCTTTTCTATAAAGATTTTATCATAATACTTTTTATTTTACAACTTTTTCTTTATACCTAAAAATATTTAAAAACAATTGAAATTTATTTACAATTATACTAATATTAAATAATCAATAATAAAATGTGAGGTAAATTATGAATTACAAAGAAGCGATAGATTTTATACACTCAACATATAAATTCGGATCGAAGTTAGGTTTAAACAATATTACAAAACTTACAGAGCTTTTAGGGAATCCACAAAATAGTTATAAAATAATACACGTGGCTGGAACGAATGGAAAGGGTTCTACAAGCAATATGTTGCATGATGTGCTAATGGAAGCTGGATATAAAACTGGGCTTTTCATTAGTCCTTACCTTGAAGAATTTACTGAAAGAATTCAAATCAATAAAAAACACATTAACAAAGAGTCTCTAGCTAAAATTACTACATTAGTAAAAGAAAAAATAGATATAATGATATCAGAAGGCTATAACCATCCTACTGAATTTGAAGTTGTTACCGCTATTGGCTTTAAATATTTTGAAGAACAGAAAATTGATTTTCTAATTTTAGAAGTAGGATTAGGAGGAAGGTTTGATGCAACTAATGTCGTAAGGAATACATTAGTTTCAATTATTACTTCTATTGGTTTTGACCATATGCAATACTTAGGAAATACCCTTGAAGAAATTGCCTTTGAAAAATCTGGTATAATAAAAGATAATTCTAACGTTGTAATATACCCCCAAGAGAAAAATATTATTAATGTGCTAAAAAAAGTTGCATTAGAAAGGAATGCAAATATATATGAGGTTAATAGTGATGATATAAAAAAAACTAAGGGAGATTTAACTGGCCAATGGTTTGAGTATTTTAAAACAAGCACCTTTAAAATTCCAGAGTTGAAAATTAATTTATTAGGAGAACACCAATTATACAATGCTTTAACTGCACTGAATGCTCTGGAAGTTATAAAAAATAATGGTTATGATATAACTAGTGAAAATATTCAAAAAGGATTTGCAAGCTGCAGATTTCCTGGAAGATTTGAAATATTAAGTAATCATCCAGTTATAATTTTGGATGGTGGTCATAATTATAACGGTATAGAATATTTTTCTAAAGCAATCAAAGAATATTTTAATGATAAGAAAATTATATTGTTTTATGGAATGCTTAAAGATAAAAATCCAAATGATATATTCCCTTTACTTTTACCTTTAAGTAAGAAGATGTATACTTTAACTCCTAATAATCCAAGGGCAATGAGCGCTTTTGAATTAGCTGATTTAATAAAAATACATTCTGATATTAATGTATCCCCTGTGCAGAATTATAAAGATATATTAAACATTATAAATGATATTGACAAAGACGAGATAATTGCATTTGTAGGCTCATTATATATGATTGGTGAAGTACGAACTTTATTAATGCGAAACTTGTTTAACAAACCTTGCTTATAACACCTAACATTGTAGGATTTGCATTGAATGCAAACCACGGGACGCATACAATGCGTCCCCTACAAATTTGTTTTCAAAAATCAATAAGCCCAAGGCTAATTTTAAGACAATCATCTACTTCAGCCATTAAGTTCTTACTGAATCTTCCAATTTTTTCTTTTAATCGTTTTTTATCTATAGTACGTATCTGTTCTAGCAAAACTACTGAATCTTTAGGCAAGCTAAAGTCCTCTGAACTAATCTCTATATGAGTAGGTAGCTTTGCTTTGTTAATTTGAGAAGTTATTGCAGATACGATAACTGTAGGACTATATCTATTTCCGATATCATTTTGCACTACTAAGACCGGTCTAACTCCCCCTTGTTCTGACCCAATTACAGGACTTAAATCGGCATAGTACACATCTCCCCTTTTTACAATCAAGCTATTCACTTCCTAATAATTTTGTTTCGTAACTTAAAAAATCCTCATAGTCCCCTTCTGAGTATTCCTCTGTAATACTTTTATTTATGCTGCTCATTTCTAAATAACCTGTTTTCATCTTATTTCTAATTTCTAGTTTTCTTTTTTCAATTAAATAAAACCTTATAGATTTCCTTATAAAGTCACTCCTATTAGTACATTCTGTCTTCACTGCATTATCCAATTCTTTTAACAGATTTTCTGGTATTGAAATTAAAATTTTCTTATTATCAGCCAAATTTTACACCTCGCATAAACTAAGACTCATTTAAGAGAGATTCAATTCTCCCTAGGACGGTCAATTTAACATATTTATATATAATTTTACCACATACTATTCAAAAGATATATGGTAACTTTTGTCTAGATGTGCAATATGTTCATTCTATAATTATTTCTTCATACAAAATAGTTTTTACCAAATTATCGTTTTTATAAATTAAAATTGTTTTTGGAAGCAAGTTCTCTTTACTAAAGTTCAATACATGTTTGTAGGTACCGTCCCAATAGATTAACTCTTCAGGTATAGGCTCCATTGAACTGTTAAATTTGCTAAAATCAAAATCAGCAATTATTAAATCGGATAAATTAAAGTTTTCTAATGTAACACTACTTTCAGGAAAATTTTCATTATTTAGTATACATCTGTTGTCATTAAATATAGCAACATTCCAACTAACGGAACCATCATCAAATGAAAAGCTATAGTTTCCATCCCTGCATATTATATTTGTTTTATATGTATTTTCACTTTTATCTGTATGTACCTTTATTAAGGCCACCCCTGTATAATTAACAGGAATTATAAAAGGTTCATCTACTTTTGCACAACTACATAAAGTTGATATTATTAAAATTATAACTAACAGAATAGAATATTTGCCCATTATATATAACCTGCTCCCTGATATTGTTATATAATACATATATGTTGAAATATAACAATATATGACTTCTTTTTATATATAGGCATAATTATAATAGTTTTATTTTTCTACAATGCAAAAAGCAATGGCATAATCCTTAGTATGCGATATTGACAACTGGATATTAGTTAATTCTAGTTGGGTTGCTCTTTCTCTAGCATTATTTCTTAGATTTACATATGGTTTACCCTTATCATCCTTCAATATTTCTATATCTTTAGGCCCAAAATTAGTAAAACCAGTACCAAGACATTTTGAAACAGCTTCCTTAGCAGCAAACATACCTGCTGCAGTTTGAGAATTAAACTTTCTATTCTTTAAATAAGTTATTTCACTTTCTGAATATATTTTAAACAAGAATCTTTTATTATCAAGATTTTTTTTTATTCTATCAACTTCTGTTATATCAACACCGTTTCCTATAATCATAAATAACCCCTTAATATTAATTAAAAATATATTATTGACAAAGAGACTCATATATATAATAATTATATTACAAGTTTACAATCTATACAACAAAACTATATAAATAAATATTATTCTACATAAAGGAGTTTTAAATGAATAAAGTAACAGTAGTATCACACCCATTGATTCAGCACAAATTAACAATGCTGAGAGATAAGAACACATCTTCTAAGGATTTTAGAGAACTAGTAAGGGAAATCGCAATGTTAATGTGTTATGAAGTAACAAGAAACCTTCCACTTAGGGATATTGATATTGAAACACCTATTATTAAAACCAAAGGAAAAGTATTAGCTGGAGAAGACATAGCTATCGTACCAGTTCTAAGAGCAGGTCTTGGAATGGTAGATGGTATGCTTGACTTAATCCCAAATGCTAAAATAGGGCATATAGGTTTATACAGAAACGAAGAAACTTTACAACCAGTAGAATATTACTGCAAATTACCACAGGATATTGGAAACAGAATAGTAATCATTACTGAGCCAATGCTTTCAACAGGCGGTTCTATGATGGGTGCTATAAGTCTTCTTAAAAAACACGGAGCTAAAAAAATAAAGTCAATACATTTAGTAGCTGCTCCTGAAGGATTAGATGTTGTAACTAAAGCTCATCCAGATGTAGAAATTTATACTGCTTCTATAGATGAAAAATATAATGACATAGGCTATATTGTACCAGGACTAGGAGACGCAGGAGACAGACTATTCGGCACAAAGTAGGGAGAAAGAAATTGATGGTAGGTCATTCGCTTATCCTGAACGAAGTTGAAGGATCTCCCAGATGACTATAGAATGACATTGAATACACAGTTTGTTCATAGCAATGACATAAAGGGGATGCATAAAATGCATCCCCTACAACTAGTTCTTACTTATTCTTCAATACATACTTATAATAAAATTTTTCCTCAGAAGATGTTAAATAAATTATTCCCTCTATTAAACCTATTAATGCAGGAACATATGTCCAACAAAACAATATGTATAATATTCCTAAACCTATTTTACCTAAGTAAAACTTATGAACACCTAATCCTCCAAGTAGAATAGCTAACACACCTGCGGTAACTTTACTTTTCGACTTTACATTTGGATTAAAATATGATTGCTGATATACTGGTGGTTGCTGATATTCTGATGATTGCTGATTTATTGGTGGTTCTTGAAATTGCTGTTGTTGGTTCTTTTTCAGTTGAACAGGAACCGGTTCACCACAATATTTGCATGCTTCCAAATTAACATCTAATGGAGCACCACATTGAGAGCAATTCTTAACTATTACCTCTTCCATAAAAACACCTCTTTTAATTTTTATTTTATTATTAATTTTTCTCTTTCATAAACCATGTTATATATATTATCAAACATCTTTTTAATACTATTAAAATCTTTTACGTTGGAACTATCTGTTAACAAAGAATTAACTTCTTCGATATTATATATAATTTCATTTTCTTTTTTTATCGTATTTATTTCAGATATCCTTCCAAAGGGAGTGCTTGAATTTATTCTTTCAAATGTTCTCTCAATTGAATTTTTTAGATTATTATACTCATTTTCTTCTATGATATCTTTATTTTGCTCTAAGGATTTATTCGTATGTATCATTAATAATTTAATATCAGTCATATATTCTTTTTCTTTATTATTATTCCTAATATTTAAATATCCAACATTTAGTAAGAAAAAAAACAATGTTACTAACATCATCACTATAAAATACCATTTAGAAGTAATCGTAATATATACTATTCCAGTAAAAACCATAGAAAATAAATAATAAATTACAGATGAACTCAACGTAGTAATGAATAAACTCATTCCGTAGGTTTCAATTATTCGACTTGACAAAGCTATAACAATATTAAGTATTATTAGGGATAAAAATATAAAACATATTGCCATAGGAAATACAGATATATTTAATATTGCCCATATAGAAAATACTATCTTTATAGTTACAACATCAATAATCAACAATGAAAAACCTTTAAATATCCATGATAACATTTTATTGTTTTCCATATATTATTCCCCCAACCTTTTTCCACATGTATGACAGAACTTAGCGCTATTTTCATTTTCTGACTCACACTCAGGACATATTATTTTTTTAATTAAAGATAAACCACAATTAGTGCAAAACTTAGAACCTACATCTAATAGTGATCCACAATCGCTACATTTGATTTTTTCAGGAACTAATCTTTTTCCGCATTGTGAACAAAAGACTGTACCTTCTGAAAATTCACTCCCACAAGTGCATTTTTTTATAGAGGATTGAGCAGCTTCTGTATTTATTACTGATCCTACTCCTGCAAAGTTGTTGCCTACATTTGCTCCCAAACCTAATCCCATTCCCGCTCCAACAAAGGCTCCAGTTAATCCGCTTTCGTTACCTGCCGCAGTTTCAATAGTATCAAATGACCTCTTAGTAATATATCTTTGATCACCTATAATATCAAAAGCAGCTTTATCTTGTAATATCTTATTTATTACAGCAAAATCTTCATCAGGAAAATTAATAGATTTAATATAGAAATTAACAACATTTAATCCAAATCTGCTAAATTCATCGCGTATGTCGGATTTACAATAACCTGATATATCATCTATTGAAGCTGATATTTCAAGTGCTGAGATTTTATTATTAATAATATTTTTTGCAATAAGGGCTTTAGTTTTCATAACCAATAATCCTTTAAAATAATTAATCATTTTGTCATAACTTACTACTTCTAAAGGATTTAATGATCCAATTAATTCAGTCAAAAATACTCTATAATCATCTACTTTCATACCAAATTGTCCAAATGCTCTAACCCTTAATTTTATGTTATACTTTGGATCAATCAATTGAATTGGATCAGCTGTTCCCCAGTTAATATCCAATTTTGCTGTTTTATTTATAAAATAAACCTCTGCAGTAAAAGGAGTTTTGCCTCCGAATGGTATATTAATAAATGCCTGTAATAATGGAATGTTATTAGTCGATAAAGTATGAGTGCCTGCAGTGAAATAATCAAGGGCTTGTCCACCTTTAACAAATACAGCAACCTGTCCTTCTCCAACTATAAGTTGTGTTCCAGTTACAAATGATTCGCCAGGATAACGATAAACCAACCATTCTCTACTTAATCCATCAAATTTAACTCTGTCAATGATAGCCATTTTCATCACATCCTTTTTATAAAAAATTAAGTAATCTCTTGTTAATTTCAATAGTAATATTGTCAAAATTTTGTAAAGCTATGTAATTATAACTCTTTTCGACAAAAAAATCAATATTTTTGAATTCTATTTTTATTAATATTAACACTCTTCATAATATAATTATAGATTGAAAGATAAAAAACTTAGAACTTCCTCTAAGTTTTTTATAAATATTTTATTAAGTTAATTCATAATTATCTTTTCAACTAAAATATCTTTTTTCATAATTGAGTTAACAATTACTGTGCCCATAATTGTTACTACTACTAACTCGCCTACCGCTACATAAAATGCATTCCACAAAAATGGGGTATTAAATACATAAGTTAACTCTAGACCTACCAATATAGCGTTTGATATTACAGGCCCTAAGCTCGCAATTATAAGTGCTTTTTTATTATATCCCAACAACTTTCTTACTGATACAATAAACATAATTGCCATTAAAGTTGCGAATGAACCTACTAC
The DNA here is from genome assembly GCF_035934735.1 of Sedimentibacter sp. MB31-C6. Taxonomy (NCBI): domain Bacteria; kingdom Bacillati; phylum Bacillota; class Tissierellia; genus Sedimentibacter; species Sedimentibacter sp. MB31-C6. The sequence goes on along the minus strand of NZ_CP142396.1, from coordinate 2,671,294 downwards.
AATGTCAATTAATCCCAAAGGGCTAGGTAGATTTGCCAACACACATCCCAATATCAACCCAAGTCCATATTTTGGTTCTATAAAAGCAAACAGTACTAGTATTTCTGATACTCTAAATTGTACCTGTTCATAGCCCAACCATGCAAATGCATATGTTAATGCTGCATATAATGCTGCTATAAGAGCAGTACGTGTTATAAATTGTATTTTATTTTTTTTCACAATAAAAAAACTCCTTTCGAATAGTATTCTCGGAGTCACTAAAAAAAACTTGATTTTTTAAGTGGGTGCCAAGAAAACACTTTGACTTTTCAGACTTTTCGGGAAAGTTTTTCCCGAAAAGTCTTTACAAAAAGTCTTTATCTTATTTAAATTATTATCTCTTACTGAACTGAGATGCTTTTCTAGCTTTTTTAAGACCGTATTTCTTTCTTTCTTTCATTCTTGAATCTCTTGTTAAGAATCCAGCTTTTTTAAGAATTGGTCTAAGTTCTGCATCAACTTCTAATAAAGCTCTTGATATACCATGTCTAATTGCTCCTGCTTGACCTGTATATCCTCCACCTTTAACATTTACTAATACATCATATTGACCAAGTGTATCAGTTATCATTAAAGGTTCTTTAACTATAACTCTTAAAGTTTCATATATTAAATAATCATCTAAATCTCTTTTATTTACATTTATTTTACCAGTACCTGGAACTAATCTAACTCTTGCAATTGCTTTTTTTCTTCTTCCAGTACCTCTGTATTGTACATCCATCTAATTGTCCTCCTTTATTAAAACTCGTATACTTGAGGCTTTTGAGCCTGATTGTTGTGTTCTGGTCCTGCATAAACCTTTAGTTTCTTTAACATTTGTCTTCCCAAACTGTTTTTAGGAAGCATTCCTTTAACTGCTAGATAAACTGGTTGAGTTGGTTTAGTTTGGAACAAGTTTCTATAAGGAGTTTCCTTTAAACCACCTGGATATTGCGAGTGATGTCTATAGAATTTTTGATCTAACTTTTTTCCTGTTAAAACAACTTTATCAGCATTAACGACTATTACATAGTCTCCTGTATCAACATGTGGTGTATAAATTGCTTTATGTTTTCCTCTTAAAAGCTTAGCAACTTCTGTTGCAAGTCTTCCTAAGGTTTTACCTTCTGCGTCAATGACATACCATGCCCTTTGAACTTCATTAGGTTTAGCTAAGAAGCTTTTCATTGTATTACCCTCCTATAATTCTACTGCATATTTCATAATTTTCATAATCTATAGAAAAAACCTAACTCCGGGGCATTGGACCGGTTTTTCTCTTCATATCATTCTCAATAATTTTATAGTACTTACGTTAAAAAGTCAAGTGTTTTTTGCAATTTTAATAACTTACTTCTTTTAAGAACAATCCCTCTGGTCTTGCTGTCTGTCCAAGAATTGATCTGTCTTTTTCATTGAATGCTTTTTCAATACACTCTATTTCTTTTTTCCCTTTACCAATATCAATAAGTGTTCCAACCATTATTCTTACCATATTATAAAGAAATCCATTTCCAGTAATATAAAATCTTAAAATTTTACCTTCTCTTTCAATATTTGCTTTATAAATAGTTCTAACTGTAGTTTTAACATCTGAACCTGTAGCCATGAATCCTTTAAAATCATGAGTTCCAACAAAAATCCTAGAAGCTTTTTCCATTATTTTGAAATCAAGAACATATGGAACAAAGTATGAATAATTAGAATAAAAAGGACTACTAACCCTATCGTTATAAATGTTATATATATAAGTTTTATTGTGAGCATCAAACCTAGAATGAAAGTCTAATGAGACCTCCTCTGATTGTACAATTCTTATATCTTTAGGTAAATTAGAATTTATAGCGATTTTAACTTTATTATCCTCAATATTTGTATCCGCAATAAAGTTTGCCACCTGACCTAGAGCATGAACACCTTTATCCGTACGACCAGAGCCTATTAAATCAATTTTTTGTTTAGTCACGACGCTAATTGCCTCTTCTATAGTTTTTTGTATTGTAGGCTTATTTAATTGGCTCTGCCATCCATGATAGTTTGTGCCTTCATAAGCAATAGTTAATTTAAAATTTCTTACCATACTCTTGATACGATTATTGTTGCAAGATAAATTCCAAAAATAAAAGATGCAACAACATCTGCCTTTCCTATCTTTAACTGTCTCATGCGGGTTCTATTTTCCCCACCTCTATAACATCTAGCTTCCATTGCCATTGCAAGTTCATCGGCTCGTCTAAAGGCACTTATGAACAAAGGAACTAATAATGGAACAAGATTTTTTGCTCTATTAATAATATTACCGCTTTCGAAATCAGCACCTCTAGATTTTTGTGCCTTCATAATTTTCTCTGTTTCTTCCATTAATGTTGGTATAAATCTAAGGGCTATAGTCATCATCATTGCCAACTCATGAGCTGGTAATCCAAATCTCTTAAAAGGACTTAATAAACTCTCAATACCATCAGTCAATATAATTGGTGATGTAGTAAGTGTAAGAAGAGAAGTTCCCATAATAAGAAGCGTAAGTCTTATAGCCATGAAACCTGCTTGCCTAAGACCTTCTTCTGTAATTTTTATAAAGCCAAATTCATATATTATTTTACCTGGAGTCATTAACAAATTTATAATAAAGGTAATTACGATTATCAACAAAATAGGTCTTAACCCTTTTATTACAAATTTGATAGGTACTTTTGAAATACTAATTGCTATAGCTAAAAATACTATAACAAATAAGTAAGTAGTAAAGCTATCTATTAGAAATAAGGATATTATAAATATGAATGTCATAATAATTTTAGCCCTTGGGTCAAGGTTATGCACAGGGGATTCAACGGGATAATGCTGCCCTATTGTTAAATTTTTAAACATTTCTTTTTCTCCTTATTTCCTTTAATATTTCTGTCTTTGCTTCATCTATAGAAAGAATGTCAGCCTTTATATTGAATCCCCTTTTTCTAAGTTCATTTACAATTTGTGCAATCTGGGGAACCCCAAGACCTATTCTTTTAAGTTCTTCTGACCTAGAATAAATTTCTTTTGGTGTACCTTGCATATGAATTTTGCCCTTGTATAAAACTACAACATTTTTTACAAGTTTTGCAATATCCTCCATGCTATGAGAAACTAATACTACAGTAACATTAGCTTTTTCATGGAGTTTTTTAATTTGAGCAAATATTTCATTCCTACCAGCAGGATCTAACCCTGCAGTAGGTTCATCTAATATCAAATATTGAGGTTTCATTGCTAATACACCAGCAATTGCAACTCTTCTTTTTTGTCCTCCAGATAAGTCAAAAGGAGAAGCATTCTTTATTTTTTCATAATTAAACCCTACTAACTCTAAAGCTTCCTTTACCCTCATATCAATTTCATTCTGTGATAAATTAAGATTCATTGGTCCAAAGGCAACATCTTTTTCTACAGTTTCTTCAAAAAGCTGATATTCTGGGTATTGAAAAACAAGCCCTACTATTTGACGTATAAAACTTAGTTTTTTCTTATCTTCACCTATTACTGTACCATTAACTAACATTCTTCCTTCAGTTGCCTTTTCCAATCCGTTAAACAACTGTATAAGAGTTGATTTCCCAGAACCTGTATGTCCAATAATTCCTAAAAAATCTCCTTCTGTTATCTCTAAGTTAACATTATCTAAAGCTAATGTTCTAAAAGGTGTTCCCTCACTATATACATATTTAATATTTTCTGCTTTTATTGACATAATAAATCCACCAGTTCCTCTATACTAACTATATCAGAAGGTATATTAAGCCCTTCTTTACTTAATTCTTGAGCAAGTTCAGTAACTTGAGGTACATCTAACCCGAATTTTTTTATTTCACTAATATTTCTAAAAACTTCTTTAGGTGTACCATCTAGTTTTATATTACCCTTATCCATTATAACTACTCTATCAGCTTCTACTGCCTCATCCATATAATGTGTTATTAAAAGTATTGTTTTTCCTTGTTCATTTAGCTTTTTTAAAGTATCCATTACCTCAGCTCTGCCTGATGGATCAAGCATAGCTGTTGGCTCATCTAAAATTATACAATCTGAGTTCAATGCTAATATACCTGCAATTGCAACTCTTTGTTTTTGACCTCCTGATAATAAATGTGGAGGTCTTTTTCTAAACTCATACATTCCCACTGCGTTAAGAGCATCATCTACTCTGCGTCTGATTTCTGATGACTCTACTCCTTGATTTTCAGGACCAAAAGCTATATCTTCTTCGACTATAGTTGCAACTAACTGATTATCAGGGTTTTGAAAAACCATCCCTGCAGTTTGCCTTATATCCCATAATTTACTTTCATCTGAGGTATCCATACCTTTAACATATATTTTACCTTCTGTAGGAAGCAATATGGAGTTAATAAGTTTAGCCAATGTTGATTTACCAGAACCATTATGACCTATAATTGCAGTAAACTCACCTTTTTTAACTTTCAAACAAACTCCATCTACAGCATATACAACATCTTCTTTGTTATATTTATATTTAACATTTTCTATATTAATTATATCTTCCATTATAACACCTTTATTATAATTTTATATTATTATGTAATACATTGATTTCCTGCCAATTATGATAATACCATTATTCATGAAGTTTTACAACACAAAATTTATATGGTGATATAAAACAAAAAGGATTAAGAATAATCTTAACCCATTTATGTTTAAATATATTTATACCAATTCAATTATAGCCATTTCTGCTCCATCGCCTTTGCGAGGTCCCAATTTTAGAATTCTTGTGTATCCACCATTTCTATCCTTGTAGTTAGGAGCAACTTCTTCAAATAGCTTATATACGGCATTTTTGTCATACATATACGCTAATGCTTGACGTCTTGCATGTAGGTCTCCTCTTTTACCAAGAGTAATCATTTTTTCTGCAACTCTTCTTACTTCTTTAGCTCTTGTTACTGTTGTAACAATTCTGCCATTATTAATTAGGTCTGCAGACATGTTTCTCAACATAGCTACTCTATGGTCAGTCTTGAAACCAAGTTTTCTGTGACTACCCATGCTTAGTCCTCCTTTTACTGCTAATTATCATTTTTTCTTAGAGATAACCCTAATTCCTCAAGTTTCTTTGCAACTTCATCTAAAGATTTCTTGCCAAGGTTTCTTACTTTCATCATATCTTCCTCTGTTTTGTATGTAAGCTCCTCAACAGTATTTATTCCAGCTCTCTTTAAACAATTGTAAGATCTAACTGATAAATCAAGTTCCTCTATAGTCATTTCTAAAACTTTCTCTTTTTCATCTTCTTCTTTTTCAATCATTATTTCTACTTCATTAAGATGCTCTGTTAATGATATAAACAAGTTTAGATGTTCATTTAATATTTTCGCACCTAGGGAAACTGCTTCTTCAGGTTCTATAGTTCCATCAGTCCATATTTCAATGGTTAATTTGTCAAAGTCAGTTCTATTACCAACTCTTGTGTCTTCAACTGAGAAATTGACCTTTTTAACAGGTGTAAATATTGAATCAATAGGAATTACTCCAATAGATTGGTTTTCCTTTTTATTTCTTTCAGCTACTGCATAGCCTCTTCCCTGTTCCATTTCCATTTCTATTATGAGTTCGGAACCTTCTTCCAAAGTAGCAATATGCAGGTCTTCATTAATAATTTCAACATCCCCACCTGTTATTATATCTCCTGCTGTAACTACCTTAGGGCCTTTTGCATCTATTAATAGTTGAACAGGCCCCTGCACATTCATTTTAGCAGCAAGATTCTTAATATTAAGAATTATTTCTGTTACATCTTCTCTAACTCCAGGTATAGTTGAAAATTCATGCAACACACCTTGAATGTTTATAGAGGTAACAGCTGCTCCTGGCAATGATGAAAGAAGTATTCTTCTGAGTGAATTTCCAAGTGTTGTTCCATAACCTCTTTCAAGTGGTTCAACTACTATTTTTCCATAAGTGTTTTCATCATTTTTTTCATTTAACGTAATGTTAGGTTTTTCAATTTCTATCATCCCAAACCCTCCTTAGATCTGTTTTTTTGCCGAGGGTAATAATTCTTAATAGCTATTATTTAGAGTACCACTCAACAATTAGATGTTCTGCTATTGGTATTTCTATATCTTCTTTTGCTGGTTCAGCAACTATTCTACCAGTAAAATTATCAGGTTCTACCTGAAGCCATTGTGGCGCAGTTCCTTTGTGGTTTTCTACAAAAGCTTTAAACTTTGCTGAACTTTGGCTCTTTTCTTTTACTTGAATAACATCACCAACTTTAAGAATCATAGATGGAATATCAGCCTTTTTACCATTAATAGTAAAATGACCATGAACTACCAATTGTCTTGCTTCAGGTCTTGAACTTGCAAAACCTAATCTATATATAATATTGTCTAATCTTAGCTCTAAAATTTTAAGTAGGTTTTCACCTGATTTACCTGACATTTTATTAGCCATATTATAATATTCGCTAAATTGGCCTTCTAAAACACCATAATATTTTCTAACTTTTTGTTTTTCTCTTAATTGCATTCCATGGTTTGTAAGTTTTTTATTGCTTTGTCCATGTTGTCCAGGTGCATAATTTCTTCTGCCTATTGAACATTTATCAGTATAGCATCTATCACCTTTCAAATATAACTTTAAACCTTCTCTTCTGCAAATTCTACATACAGGTCCAGTATATCTTGCCATCATTTCACCTCATTTCTATTATACTCTTCTACGTTTTGGTGGTCTACAACCGTTATGTGGTATTGGAGTAACATCTTTTATTAAATTAACTTCAAGTCCAGCTGCTTGTAAAGATCTTATAGCTGCTTCTCGTCCTGAGCCTGGTCCCTTAACATATACTTCTACTGTTTTCAAGCCATGTTCCATAGCTCTTTTAGCTGCTTCTTCAGCAACCATTGAAGCAGCATATGGAGTAGATTTTCTTGATCCTTTGAATCCTAATTGTCCTGAACTAGCCCATGCAATAGCATTTCCTTGCAAGTCAGTCAAAGTTACAAGTGTATTGTTAAAAGTAGACTTAATATGTGCCTGGCCTTTTTCAATGTTTTTACGTTCTTTTCTTCTTACTCTAGTTTTTTGTTGTTTTTTAGCTGCCACTTAAGTCCCTCCTTTTACTTAGATTTTTTTCCTGAAACTCTCTTAGGACCTTTTCTTGTTCTTGCATTATTCTTTGTATTTTGTCCTCTGACAGGCAATCCTCTTTTGTGTCTCAATCCTCTGTAGCAGTTAATTTCTTTCAATCTTTTAATATTTAACGCTACTTCTCTTCTTAAGTCACCTTCAACAGGGTGCTTATCTATTTCAGTTCTTAATTTTGATACTTCGTCTTCTGTTAAATCTTTTACTCTAGTGTCAGGACTAATCCCTGCAGCTTTGAGTATTTTATTAGAAGTTGGTCTACCAATACCAAATATATAAGTCAAACCTACTTCAACTCTTTTATCTCTTGGTAAATCAACACCAGCTATTCTGGCCATTAAGCTTACACCTCCTACCATAGTAGTTACTTAATTTATTTCAACATTTTCTATTCTAGATTAACCTTGTTTCTGCTTATGTTTAGGATTTTCACAGATTACCATTACTTTACCTTTTCTTTTGATAATCTTACATTTCTCGCAGATAGGTTTAACTGATGGTCTTACTTTCATCGTAATCCCTCCTTACTTTTTCCTCCAGGTTATTCTTCCTCTAGTCAAATCATACGGTGATAATTCAACTGCTACTGTATCTCCCGGTAAAATCCTGATATAATTCATCCTCAGTTTTCCAGAAATATGCGCTAAAATCTGATGCCCATTTTGAAGCTCTACTTTGAACATAGCGTTAGGCAGTGCTTCTAGGACTTTTCCTTCGACTTCTATTACATCTTTCTTGGACATTGATCACTCAACCTCCATTCTTTAGATGCATTATTATTATAAGTAATAAGAATACTTCTTATAAATGCATCATTTAGATTTTTGTTATTTTGTAATTTCTCAGCAAATTCTGTCAATACTGTATTATAAATAACTAAATGTTTTATTTTTTTCTTTTTTGGTGATTTTAATTTTCTAAGATCTCCATCACATACTAATACATAACTTTCATCAACTTTTTCGCAAATTACGAAAACTCTACCCTTGTCTCTTCCTGCCTTGGATTTGACTACCTGACCTATTTTTAAATCTGTTGTTAATTCCAAAAAATCACCCCTATAATACAGTTAAAAGTTCTGGTTCACCATCTGTTATTGCTATTGTATGTTCATAGTGAGCTGATGGCCTACCATCTACAGTTACTACAGTCCAATTGTTGTCAATTACTTTTACGTTATACGTTCCTGCATTAATCATCGGTTCAATTGCAAGGACCATTCCTTCTTGCAGCCGCGGTCCTTTACCAGGTTTTCCAAAGTTAGGAATTTGCGGTGATTCATGCATTTCCTTCCCAACTCCATGACCTACATAATCTCTTACAACTGAAAACCCTGCACTTTCTGCATACTCTTGTATGGCATGTGATATATCAGACAGCCTAAAAGACTTTTTAGCAAATTTAATTCCTTCATAAAAACATTGTCTCGTAACCTCGACTAATTGTCTTTTTTCATCATCAACATTTCCTACAAAGAATGTTTTTGCACTATCTCCGACATATCCTTCGAAAGTAGCACCAATATCGATGCTAATGATATCTCCCTCAACGAGTTTCCTATCACTTGGAAATCCATGTACTACTTCTTCATTTACAGAAGCACATATTGAAAAGGGAAACCCACCATAACCTTTAAATGTTGGTATAGCATTTTTTGACCTTAAAAAATTTTCAACAAGTTGATCAAGCTCCATTGTTGTTACGCCTGGTTTAATATGCCTTCTAACAAGTTCATGTGACTGTGCAACTAAACTTCCGGCTTTTTTCATAATTTCTATTTCTCTTTTAGTCTTGAGGATAATCATACTATTTGCCCCTCAATTTTGCAACTATTTCCTCGCCAACCTCAGAAATTGGTTTTTCTCCATCTATATTAACAATTATACCTTTTTGAGTATAATATTTAATAAGAGGCTCCGTTTGTTCCTTATAAACATTAATTCGTTTTGTAACAGTTTCTTCAGTATCGTCTTTTCTTTGTAGTAATTCACCGCTACATTTATCGCAAATTCCATCTTTTATTGGTTTATTAAATGTCATATGATATGTTTGACCGCAATCTTTACATATCCTTCTTCCAACAGCTCTTTCAACTAGAAGATTTGCATTAACTTCAATATTAATAACATAATCTAGTTTTTGATTCATACTATTTAAAGCTTCTTCAAGAGCATCTGCTTGAACTATCGTTCTTGGAAAACCGTCTAACAAAAATCCATTTCTACAGTCATCCTTTAGCAATCTATCTTTCACTAACTCAACAGTCAATTCATCAGGAACTAATAAACCTAAATCCATATACTCTTTTGCTTTTTTACCAAGAGTTGTTCCCTCTTTAATATTTTGTCTAAATATATCACCTGTTGATATATGTGGTATTGAAAATTCATTTACAATTGTTTCTGCTTGAGTTCCCTTACCAGCTCCTGGTGGTCCCAACAAAATTGTTCTCATTTTCTACCTCCCTTTATTTCAAGAATCCTTTATAGTGTCTCATCAACATTTGAGCTTCTATCTGCTTCATTGTTTCAAGAGCAACACCTACTACAATCAACAGTGACGTTCCGCCAAAGTTAATCTGTAAATTCGTAAATGAAAATATCAAGGTTGGTATTGTCGCTATTACTGCAAGTGCTATAGCTCCTGCTATTGTTATTCTGTTTAATACTTTATTTAAATATTCTGCTGTTGACCTTCCTGGTCTTATTCCAGGTATGAAACCACCATTTTCTTTCAGCGTATTCGAATACTCAAAAGGATTGAATTGTACCGCTGTGTAGAAATATGTGAAGAATATTATCAATAAAATATTTAATATTGTATAAATATATACTCCCGGGCTTCCTGCTACTGAAAAGTACTTTTGTACACCCTCAGCCATGCCTGGAAAAAAGAAAGCTAATGTTTGTGGAATTGCTAACAAGGTTGATGAGAATATTACTGGCATAACTCCAGCCATTAACACCTTCATTGGAATATGTGTGCTTTGTCCACCGTACATTTTTCTTCCTACAACTCTTTTTGCATACTGCACTGGAACTTTTCTTTCACCTTGTTGAATTGCGATAACTCCAACAACTATTACAAATGCAAATACTAAGAAAAGTAATACTTCTATAATATTAACCGATCCAGCTCCTAATTTATAAACTACAGTTCCTACATCAACTGGGTATCTTGAGATTATACCAGTAAATATAATTAATGATATACCGTTACCGACACCTTTTTCAGTTATTAACTCACCTAGCCACATCAAAAATGCTGTTCCTGCTGTAAGTACAATTATAACAGTCATAATTGATAAAAAGCTTTGATCTATTATAGCTGAATTAAAAAATCCAACACTATAAGCTGTAGCTTGAATCAATGCTAAGACAACTGTAATATATCTAGTCCATTGAGCCATTTTTTTCTTTCCATCTTCACGCTTAAATATTTCTTCAAGTTTTGGAATTGCAATCGACAAAAGCTGAAGTATAATTGATGAAGTGATATATGGATAAATGTTCAATGCAAATATAGTAAAATCTTTAAAAGCTCCCCCTGACATTAAGTCAAAGAAATCTAACAATCCACCTGTACCGCCAGAGAACATTGAGTCAATTACACTTCTGTCAATACCTGGTACAGGTATAACAGCACCCAGTCTGTAAACTAACATCATCATAAGTGTGAATATTATTTTTTTTCTTAAATCAGGTATCTTCCATGCATTTTTTAAAGTTTCAAACAACTTAAATCACCTCAACTTTTCCACCGGCAGCTTCAATCTTTTCTACTGCAGATTTGCTGAATTTATGAGCTTTTACTGTAAGCTTTTTAGCAAGTTCACCGTTGCCCAAAACTTTAACGCCGTCAAGTTGTTTTTTAATTATACCTTCTGATTTAAGAATTTCAGGAGTAATCTCAGTACCATCCTCAAACTTGTTTAATGTTTCAACATTAATTTCAGAATAATGAGTTCCAAAAATATTTGTAAATCCTCTCTTTGGAAGTCTCCTGTAAAGAGGCATTTGTCCACCTTCAAAACCAGGTCTTACTCCGCCGCCTGAACGAGATTTTTGTCCGTTCATTCCTCTACCAGCAGTTTTTCCCTGTCCAGTTGCTGTTCCTCTTCCTAATCTTTTTCTATTTTTTACACTACCAGGATTAGGCTTTAATTCATGAAGTTTCATCTATTACACCTCCTTATAGTTTTATTCTTCTATTACCTCAACCATGTGTTCAACTTTTCTAATCATTCCTCTAATTTGAGGAGAATCTTCTTTTTCTACAACATGGCCTATTCTTTTCAAACCTAAAGCTTTAATATTCTTTATTTGATTTGGTGTTTTTGAAATTATGCTTCTTATTTGTTTTATTTTAATTGTTGCCATAATTTTCACCTCTTAACCTAAAATTTCTTCCACTGATTTCCCTCTAACTCTAGCTACATCCTCAGGTTTTTTAAGGGATCTTAAGGCTTCAATTGTTGCATTAACAACATTTCTAGGGTTATTTGAACCCAATGATTTAGTTCTTATGTCTTTAATTCCTGCAAGTTCTAATACTGAACGAACAGGACCACCAGCTATAATACCAGTACCTTCTTTTGCTGGTTTTACAAGAACTCTGCCTGCACCATATCTGCCAATTATTTCATGTGGTACTGTTGTGTTAATCAGTGGTACTTCAATCATTCTTTTTTTAGCATCTTGGATTGCCTTTTTAATAGCATCAGGAATTTCTATAGCCTTTGCCATACCAATTCCTACATGGCCATTTTCATCACCAACAACAACCAACACACTAAATCTAAAGTTTCTACCACCTTTTACAACTTTAGTAACACGGTTGATGCTAATAACTTTTTCTTTCAAATCCAGTTGGCTTGCATCTATACGTCCACGCTCCATGACTAACCTCCTTATTAAAATTCAAGTCCGCTTTCTCTTGCTCCATCAGCAAGTAATTTAACCCTGCCGTGATATAAATAACCGCCTCTATCAAAAATAACTGTATCTATACCTTTTTCCTTCGCTCTTTCTCCTACTGTCTTGCCAATTAATTTAGCTGCATCAGATTTAGTAAGCTCAGCCACTTTATCTTTCAACTCTTTTTCTTGTGTCGATGCTGAAACAAGAGTTATTCCTGTAGCGTCATCAATTACTTGAGCGTATATGTGCTTAGAGCTTCTATAAACATTTAATCTTGGTCTATCAGGAGTTCCTACGATATTTTTTCTCATTCTATAGTGTCTTTTTAATCTAGTTTGATTTTTATCTTTTTTATTAAGCACTAATACTCACTCCTTTCTTAATTATTTACCAGTTTTACCTGCTTTACGTCTTACAACTTCATCAGAATATTTGATTCCTTTTCCTTTATAAGGTTCAGGTCTTCTCCAATCTCTAATTACTGCTGCATAATTACCTACTTGTTGTTTATCTATTCCCTTAATTGTTATCTTATTTGTTCCCTCAACTGTTGTTTCAATTCCTTTTGGATCTTCCATTTCAACAGGATGAGAAAAACCTAAATTTAATAATAATTTATTTCCTTGTTTTTGTGCCCTATATCCAACACCTACAATCTCAAGTGTTTTTTGATATCCTTCATTTACACCTATTACCATGTTATTAATGAGAGTTCTTGTTAAACCATGAAGTGATTTATGTTCTTTAACTTCTGATGGTCTTGAAACAATGATTTCTGTTCCTTGAACTTCTATTATCATTGACTTTGGTAACTGTTGTTCAAGCTGTCCTTTCGGTCCTTTAACAACTGCGTAATTGTTTTTATCAATTTTCACTTCAACATTAGCAGGTATATTTACAGGTTTTACACCTATTCTTGACATCTTAGCACCTCCTATTCGTCATTATTACCATACGTAGCAGATTACTTCTCCGCCAACTCCCTGTGTTCTTGCTTTTTTATCTGTTACAATTCCTTGTGATGTGGAAAGTATAGCTATTCCTAATCCACCTAATACTTTTGGAGTTTCATTTTTTCCAACATAAACTCTAAGACCAGGTTTAGATATTCTCTTAATTCCAGTTATAACTCTTTCTTTATTTTGCTGATATTTAAGCTCTACTCTTACAACGCCTTGCTTTCCATCATCTATAACATCAAAGCCCTTTATATAACCTTCTTCTACTAAGATATTTGCTATCTCTTTCTTTATCTTAGAAGCTGGTATATCTACAAATTCGTGTTTTGAATGATTTGCATTTCTTATTCTAGTTAACATATCTGCGATAGGATCTGTCATTACCATGCAAGTAACCTCCTTCCATTTTTAAAATTTTACCAACTAGCCTTTTTAACCCCAGGTATTTGACCTTTATAAGCCAGTTCTCTAAAGCATATACGGCATATACCGAATTTCCTTAAATAAGCATGAGGTCTTCCACAAATTTTGCATCTTGAGTATTCTCTAGTTGAATACTTTTGTTTTCTCTGTTGTTTTACTTTTAGAGATGTTTTTGCCATTTTTAATCCTCCCTTACTTACTAAAAGGCATTCCTAATAATTTCAAAAGCTCACGAGCTTCTTCGTCAGTATTAGCTGTTGTTGTTATAATTACATCCATACCTCTTATTTTATCGATTTTATCATAATTTATTTCAGGAAAAATCAACTGTTCCTTTATTCCTAAAGCATAGTTTCCCCTGCCATCAAAAGCTGTTTTTGAAACTCCTCTAAAGTCTCTAACTCTTGGTAAAGCAACATTAACCAACTTATCAAAGAATTCGTACATGTGGTTTCCTCTTAAGGTTACCTTACATCCTACTGCCATACCTTCTCTAAGTTTAAAGTTAGATATTGATTTTCTGGCTTTTGTAACAACAGGTTTTTGTCCTGCAATAATTGTCATTTCTTCTACAGCGTTGTCTAAAAACTTTTGATTTTCTTTAGCCTCACCAACGCCCATATTTATTACTATCTTTTCTATTTTAGGTGCCTGCATAATGCTTTCATATTGGAACTTTTCCATAAGCGCCGGCACTACTTGATCTTTATATGTCTCTTTTAGTCTAGCCATATAGTTCGTACCTCCCTTCGAGCATTATTCAAACAATTGACCGCACTTCTTACATGCTCTAACTTTTTTACCATTATTTATTTTAATTTCAGTTCTAACGCCTGATTTGCATTTGTCGCAGTATATCATAACATTTGAAGCATCTATAGCGCCTTCACGATGCAATATTCCTGCTTGTTGCATCTCTCTAGTAGCTTTTTGATGCTTAGTAACCATATTCACGCCTTCAACGATTACTCTATTTAGCTTTGGTAAACTAGAAAGTATTTTTCCTGTTTTACCTTTATCACTACCTGCTATAACTACTACTTTATCGCCTTTCTTAACGTGCATTCTTATACACCTCCCATTAAAGTACTTCCGGTGCTAGTGAGATTATTTTCATAAACTTTCCATCTCTCAACTCTCTTGTTATAGGACCAAATATACGAGTTCCTACAGGTGTTTTATCATCCTTAATAATTACAGCAGCATTCTCATCAAACTTAATATATGTGCCATCATTTCTTCTAACGCCAAACTTAGTTCTTACAATTACTGCTTTAACAACATCACCTTTCTTAACAACTCCACCAGGTGTTGCAGTTTTAACCGCACATACAATTATATCTCCAACGTTTCCGTATTTTCTCCCAGAACCGCCTAATACTTTTATTACAAGGACTTCCTTAGCTCCAGAATTATCTGCTACTCTTAACCTTGATTCTGTTTGTATCATATCCTTCAAAACCTCCCTTCAATTGTCTTAGGGTTATTTAGCTTCCTCAAGTATTTCAACCAATCTCCATCTTTTATCTTTAGATAATGGTCTAGTCTCCATTATTTTTACTGTATCGCCAATTTTGCATTGGTTGTTTTCATCATGTGCTTTATATTTATTGGTCGTTTTTATTTGTTTCTTATAAAGAGGATGTGCTACAAGCCTTTCGGTAGCAACTACTATAGTCTTATCCATTTTATCGCTAACTACTTTTCCTACTATTACTTTTCTGTTGCCTCTTTCCAAAGTTAATATCCTCCTTTCATACTACTCTGCATTTATGTTTAACTCACGTTCTCTTAGAACTGTTTTTACACGTGCAATATCTTTCTTTACTTTATTAATTCTCATTGGATTATCAAGCTCACCTGTTGCAAGTTGAAATCTTAGATTAAAAAGTTCTGTTTTTAAATCTAAAACTGATTTGTTCAACTCATCAACTGATTTATTTCTTAAATCTTTAGCTTTCATTTGCTTCACCATCCTTTTCTACTGCCTGGTCTTTGGTGATAAATTTGCACTTAATAGGCAATTTATGCATGGCAAGTCTCATTGCTTCTCTCGCAACTTCTTCAGAAACCCCTGACATTTCGAATAATACTCTGCCTGGTTTTACGACTGCTACCCAGTATTCAGGCGATCCCTTTCCCTTACCCATACGAGTTTCGGCTGGTTTTTTTGTTACTGGTTTATCTGGGAATATTTTAATCCAAATTTGACCGCCTCTTTTAACATATCTTGTCATTGCTCTTCTGGCAGCTTCAATTTGATTTGATGTTATCCAAGCTGGTTCTTGTGCTTGAAGCCCATATTCGCCATAAGTAACAGTATTACCTCTTGTTGCTACTCCTGTCATTCTTCCTCTTTGAACCTTACGGCGTTTTACTCTTTTAGGCATTAACATATTAATCTTCCTCCTTCCTTCAGGACTTATTACTTTTTATCTCTTTTAAAGTTGTTATTTGGTCTTCTTTTTTTTCTATTATCTCTACTATCTCTTGGTGCCTTTGTTGGTTCTTGGTTGTCAGATAATAAAGAACCTGATTTTTTCAATATTTCTCCTCTACATATCCAAACTTTAATACCAACTTTTCCAAAAGTAGTATTAGCTTCTGCAAAGCCATAACTAATATCGGCTCTTAAAGTATGAAGAGGGATTTTACCATCATTATAACCTTCTGTCCTAGCCATATCTGCACCATTTAATCTTCCTGATGCTGATGTTTTAATTCCTACAGCTCCCATTTTCATTGTTCTTTGCATTGATTGCTTCATTGCTCTTCTGAATGAAATACGCTTTTCTAACTGACTAGCTATATTTTCTGCAACCAATTGACCATTCAATTCAGGAACCTTTACTTCTTCAACATTTATTATAACTGTTTTACCAGTTAACTCTTCAACATGTTTTTTTAATTGTTCAACTCCAGATCCGCCTTTTCCTATAATCATACCTGGTTTAGCAGTAAACACACTTACCTTAATTCTGCTGGCAAATCTTTCGATTTCTATTTTTGCAATTCCTGCTTGGAAAAATGTTTCTTTTATATATTCACGGATTTTATAGTCTTCAGACAAATTTAAACTAAAATTCTTTTTGTCTGCATACCACTTAGAGTCCCAATCCTTAATAACGCCAACTCTAAGTCCATGAGGATTTACCTTCTGACCCATTTTCTACCTCCTTTGCTATTCTCTTTCTTTAACTACTGCACCTACGTGGCTGCTTCTTTTCAAGATTTTATATGCTGAACCTTTTGCTCTAGGTCTCCATCTTTTTAAAGTTGGTCCTTGATTAGCATAAGCTTGTGAAACATATAATTTATCTCTATCTAGTTCAAAGTTGTTTTCTGCATTAGCTGTAGCTGATTTAACTACCTTTTCTAAAATTCTAGCTCCTTTGCTTTGATGGAATTTTAAAATAGTTAATGCTTCATCAACATTTTTACCTCTTACCATATCACATACGAATCTCATTTTTCTAGGTGATACTCTTATATATTTAGCAACTGCCCTAGCTTCCATTTTAGCTACCTCCCTTCATTACTTAACTCTTGAAGATTTATCAGTCTTATCGTGTCCTCTATAAGTTCTTGTTGGAGCAAATTCACCTAATTTGTGTCCAACCATATCTTCTGTTATATATACAGGAACGTGCTTTCTGCCATCATGTATAGCTAATGTGTGGCCTACCATTTCGGGGAATATTGTTGATCTTCTTGACCAAGTTTTTAAAACCTTTTTACTATTAGCTTCATTCATATCCACGATCTTTTTCAGAAGACTTGGCTCACAATAAGGCCCCTTCTTTAATGATCTACCCATTCACTATTTCCTCCTTTCAAAAAAACCAAATTATTTTACGTTTCTTCTCTTTACAATCATCTTATCAGATTTCTTATTTTTCTTACGAGTTTTGTATCCAAGTGCTGGTTTTCCCCAAGGAGTTACTGGTGAAGGTCTTCCTATAGGAGCCCTTCCTTCTCCACCACCGTGAGGGTGATCGTTAGGATTCATTACACTACCTCTTACTGTAGGTCTGATTCCCATGTGTCTTTTCCTACCAGCTTTACCTATAGATATATTTTCATAATCCAAATTACCTACTTGACCGATTGTTGCTCTGCAATCCATGCTTATCATTCTTACTTCACCACTAGGTAATCTTACTTGAGCATATTTACCTTCCTTAGCCATAAGCTGAGCAGCGTTTCCTGCTGATCTTACCATTTGGCCACCTTTACCAGGTTTAAGCTCAATGTTATGAATCATTGTTCCTACAGGTATATTTCTTACAGGAAGTGCATTTCCTACTTTTATATCTGCATCCGGTCCTGAAACTATCATATCTCCTACTGTTAACTTATGAGGAGCAATAATGTATCTTTTTTCACCATCAACATAATTTATAAGTGCTATATTTGCGCTTCTATTTGGATCATACTCAATCGTTGCAACCTTTCCCGGTACTCCATCTTTGTTTCTTTTAAAATCTATGATTCTATATTTTCTCTTTTCTCCGCCACCTTTATGACGTACTGTTATTCTGCCATAAGCATTTCTTCCTGCTTTGCTTTTCAAAGGAGCTAAAAGAGATTTCTCTGGCTCATTAGTTGTAATTTCTTCAAATGTTGACACAGTCATCTGTCTCAACGCTGGAGAGGTTGGTCTGTATTTTCTAATACCCATGAGATTTTCCTCCTTTTTTTCAATTTTCTATCTTTAAATTCCTTCAAAATATTCTATTGTTTTACTATCTTCAGTCAAAGTCACTATAGCTTTTTTCCAATCAGCTCTTTTACCTATATTAGCGCCCATTCTTTTTTTCTTTCCGAGCATATTCATAGTGTTAACTTGCGCAACTTTAACGCCAAAAACCTGTTCCACTGCATTTTTAATTTCTGTTTTATTAGACCTTTTATCAACAACAAAAGTATACTTCTTATCTGCCATTGCATCCATGCTGGCTTCTGTTACTATTGGTCTTATTATTACATCGTGTGGATCGCGCATTATGCGTACACCTCCTCCACTTTATTAACTGCATCCTTTGTTATTAAGAAAGTATCACAGTTTAAAATGTCATAAACATTAATTGTATTTACATAAGCTGTTTTCACTCCATGAATATTTGCAGCTGATCTTACAACAGCTTCATCTCTATCAGGAATAACTATTAATGTTTTTTTACCAGAGTTAAGATTTTTTAATACCTTAACCATTTCTTTTGTTTTTGCTTGTTCTAGTTCCAAACTTTCAACAACAATTATTTCTTTATCTACAACCTTAGAACTTAATGCTGATTTAAGAGCCAATCTTTTAATTTTCTTAGGAAGTTTGTAGCTATAATCTCTTGGTTTAGGAGCAAATACAACTCCGCCGCCTTTCCATTGTGGTGATCTAATACTACCTTGTCTTGCTCGACCTGTTCCTTTTTGTCTCCAAGGCTTTCTACCACCGCCTCTAACTTCAGCTCTTGTTTTAGCTGATTGAGTTCCCTGTCTTTGATTAGCTAAATAATTCTTTACAGCTTCATACATCACATGTGTATTAACTTCAACTCCAAATATGTTATCATTTAAATCCATATCACCTATTTGGCTACCTGTTTTATCATAAAGAGCTACCTTTGGCATCTTTAATCCTCCTTTCCCTTTAATTATTTCTTAAATCTGATTGCTTCTCTTATGCTTACCAAACCTTTTTTAGGTCCTGGTATTGCACCTTTTAATAAAATAGCATTCTTATCTGTATCTACTTTAATTACTTCAAGGTTTAATACTGTTACTCTCTCATGACCCATATGTCCATGAGCTTTAGTTCCTTTAACAACTTTTGCTGGATAAGCAGAAGCTCCTAAAGAACCTCTTAATCTGTGAAATTTAGAACCATGACTCATAGGTCCTCTGTGATGTCCATGTCTTTTAATACTGCCGGCAAAGCCTTTACCTTTAGAAATTCCAATTACGTCTACTAACTCTCCAGCTTCAAATATTTCAACACCAATTTTTTGACCAACTTCATAGTCATCAATGTTATCAACCTTAAATTCTCTTAAGTATTTCTTAGGTTCTACTTTAGATTTTTCAAAATGACCCTTTATAGGTTTAGTAACATTTATAGGTTTTATGTTTCCAAATCCAACTTGAATAGCATTATATCCATCTTTTTCAACAGTCTTCTTTTGCACAACAACCATTTCGCCAGATTCAACTACTGTTACAGGGACTACATTACCTTGTTCTGTAAATACTTGTGTCATTCCGACTTTTTTACCAAGAATTGCTTTCATTCTTACACCTCCTATTTTCTTACAGCGGATTACTCTTTGAGTAATCATCCTAAGCAGAGTGTATATTATATTTTTTCTCTACTTGCTATTAAAACATCGAAGAAATTGCCTTGCAATTTCATCACATCGTTTCAACGATGTATCCTCGTTACAATTTAATTTCAATATCTACTCCTGCTGGCAAATTAAGCTTCATTAATGAATCTACAGTTTTTGGAGTAGGGTTAGTTATGTCAATTAATCTTTTGTGAGTTCTTTGCTCAAACTGCTCTCTGGAATCTTTGTACTTGTGTACAGCTCTAAGTATAGTAATTACCTGTTTTTCCGTAGGCAGTGGAATTGGTCCAGCAACTGTAGCACCAGTTGTCTTTGCTGTTTCTACAATTTTTTGTGCAGATTGATCGATTAATTGATGATCATAAGCTTTTAACCTGATTCTTATTTTTTGTGTGTTTGCCATTTTTTTACCTCCTTTTTCGTATGTCAACCATACAACTCGGGATTGCTCGATACACCCAGCCGGGTGTTTCTTATTTTTTTTAAAAGCAATACCGGTCGCCCTGTTTTCTAACAGGACATACTCTGCAAAAATTCCCTGAAAAATCAGCAACCTTTTGCGTCATCGCATGTGGCAAGCTTGATTATAATATACCAAAAATACACATAAATCAAGTGTTTTTTTTAATTGTTTCGCAATCTTAACACTTGTTACATTTAGTTCATATGATTTCCTGTAAAACATTCTTTTTATACAATACTCGCTATTTTTAAAGCTTCTATAACAATCAAAAGTAATTGATTATGCAATTACTTTATTCTATACTTTAGTTGTCCAGAATTTTGTCAACCTTTATCCCTAGTTTATCCATTTTATAATATAAAGTTTGCCTTGGTATATCAAGTTTCTTAGATGTCCTTGTTATATTATGATTATTTTCTGTTAAAGCTTGACAAATTATTCGTTTCTCAAATTGTTTTAATTGTTCATTTAAAGATTGATTACTATGTTTAATTACCAAGTTAGGATATTCTTTAACTTCATTGCTTTTTATTAAGTACTCTGGTAAATCCTTCACAGTTAAAATACTTTTTTCAGTAATATTCATAGCATGTTCAATAACATGTTTAAGTTCCCTAGTATTCCCTGGCCAATCATAATAATAAAAGAAATCTAAAACTTCTTCAGAAAAACCAATTATATTCTTTCTTAACTCTTGATTTAACTCATATATAAAATAATTTGAAAGTTCTATTATATCTTCTTTATTATTTCTTAAAGGAGGTAAACTAAAGTTTATAACATTTAACCTGAAAAATAAATCTTTCCTTATTTTACCTGATGTTATTGCATCATTAGGATTTTCATTTAAAGCTGCTATAACACGTACATCAACCTTTCTCAATTTGTTTTCACCAATTCTTCTTATATTTCCTTCTTCTAGGAATCTTAAAAGTTTAGCTTGAAGAGTTATATCCATAGAATTTATTTCATCTAAAAACAATGTACCACCATTTGCCGCTTCGATTAACCCTTTTGAGTTTTTTGCCCCTGTAAAACTTCCTAGAGTTGTACCAAATAAAATACTTTCCAGAAGAGTTTCTGGTATTGCAGCACAATTTTGGGCTATAAATGGCATGTCTCTTCTATAACTTTCATTGTGAATACTCTGAACTAACAGTTCTTTGCCTGTACCTGTTTCACCATAAACTAAAACTGGAGACTTGCTATTTGCTATTTTAAGAATTTTATTTTTGATTTTATTTATCTCAGAACTATTTCCAATTATATTATCCAATGTATAGTTTGCTTTTTCTACTAATTGTACCTCATTTGATATATTATAACCATTTCGACTAATATTCGTATATTTGTCAACATCTGAAAATATTTCAATAGCACCTTCAAGTTGACCGTTTTCATAATATGGAATAGTAGTGGATAATATAGTTACTTGTTTACTCTGATAATTATAATAATTTTGAATATAATTTTTAATTCCACGTCCAGTAGTTAAAGCCCTAATAATAGTGCTTGTCTCATTTGTCAATTTAGGAAAAATCTCCAGAATATGCTTACCTATTGCATTTTCTATATTTACTCCTGCTAGATCATTGGCTGACTTATTATAAAAAATAACAATACCTTTTTTATCAACTATAAATATACCACTATAAATATTTTCTGATATTAATTTCATTATATTTTTATAATCCATATTACCATCCAACCTTTATTTTAATATATCTTAGTTATTATAACATTTAATATGAAATATTTAAATACATTTTTCTACACATAAAACTACTTTAATAATCTATGACAATAATTAATCATATATAATAATTAATACTAATATACATTCGCAAGGACGTTCCTATATAATAAAAAAATCGTAAGATTATATTAAACCTTACGACTTTTTATAGTTATAACTTCTAAAATGAAGTTATTAATATCAATTGTTCTTTAATTATTATTGAATAATTTTAGTAACAACTCCAGAACCAACTGTTCTTCCGCCTTCTCTAATAGCAAATCTTAATCCTTCTTCTATTGCTATTGGATGGATTAATTCTACTACAAATGTTGCGTTATCTCCTGGCATACACATTTCTACGCCTTCTTCTAAGTCTATTTGTCCTGTTATATCTGTTGTTCTAAAATAAAACTGTGGTCTATATCCATTAAAGAATGGTGTATGTCTTCCACCTTCTTCTTTTGTTAATACATATACTTCTGCATTGAACTTTGTATGTGGAGTTATTGTTCCTGGTTTTGCTAATACTTGACCTCTTTGGATGTCACTTCTTTGCACTCCTCTTAGTAATGCTCCTATATTGTCTCCTGCTTCTGCTTGATCCAATAATTTCTTGAACATTTCTACTCCTGTACATACTGTTTCTGTTGGTTCATCATTTAATCCAACAATTTGTACTTTATCTTGTACCTTTAATATTCCTCTTTCAACTCTTCCTGTTGCAACTGTGCCTCTTCCTGTGATTGAGAATACATCTTCTACTGGCATCAAGAATGGTTTGTCTTGGTCTCTTTCTGGTGTAGGTACTGTATCATCTACTGCCTGCATTAATTCTAATATTTTGTCTCCCCATTCACTATCTGAATCTTCTAATGCTTTTAATGCTGAGCCTACTATAATTGGTGTGTTATCTCCGTCAAATTCATATTCTGATAAAAGTTCTCTAACTTCCATCTCTACTAATTCGATTAATTCTGGATCATCTACCATATCTGCTTTGTTTAAAAATACTACTAATGATGGTACTCCAACCTGTCTTGCTAGTAAGATATGCTCTCTTGTTTGAGGCATTGGTCCATCTGCTGCTGATACTACTAAGATTCCTCCATCCATCTGTGCTGCTCCTGTAATCATATTCTTTACATAGTCAGCATGGCCTGGACAATCAACGTGTGCATAGTGTCTATTTGCTGTTTCATACTCAACGTGTGATGTTGATATTGTGATTCCTCTTTCTCTTTCTTCTGGAGCTTTATCTATATTGTCAAATGCTACTGCTTCTCCAGTTCCGTTTCTCTTATTTAATGTTATTGTTATTGCTGCTGTTAGTGTTGTTTTACCATGGTCAACGTGGCCTATTGTTCCTACGTTAACATGGGGTTTGTTTCTTTCAAATTTTTGCTTTGCCATTTTTATTTCCTCCCATTTTTATTTAACTAATTTTTCAGCTACGCTATTAGGCACTTTTTCATAGTGATGGAATTCCATTGCATAACTTGCTCTACCTTGAGTCATTGATCTCAATGTAGTAGCATATCCAAACATTTCAGATAATGGTACAAATGAATCAACAACCTTTACACCATTTCTATCACTAAAGCCTTCTATTCTACCTCTTCTTGAATTAACATCTCCCATAACATCACCTAAATATTCTTCTGGTGTTGTTATTTCGACTTTCATATAAGGTTCTAGTAAAGCTGGTGATGCTTTTTCCATAGCTTGTTTAAAAGCCATAGAACCAGCAATTTTAAATGCCATTTCACTTGAGTCAACTTCATGATATGAACCATCATATAATGTTATTTTAAAGTCAATAACTGGATATCCAGCAACTATACCATTTTCAGCTGCTCCTTTTATACCGGCTTCAACTGCTGGTATATATTCTCTTGGTATTACTCCACCTGTGATTGCATTAACAAAAGTAAAACCTTCACCTGATTCTTGAGGCTCAATGGTAATTTTAACATGACCATATTGTCCTTTACCACCAGATTGTCTAGCATACTTGCAATCAACATCTGCAGTACTTGTAATTGTTTCCTTGTAAGAAACTTGAGGCTTACCTACATTTGCTTCAACTTTGAATTCTCTCAAAAGTCTATCTACAATTATTTCCAAATGAAGTTCGCCCATACCTGCAATAATTGTCTGTCCTGTATCAGGGTTAGTATATGTTTTAAATGTTGGATCCTCTTCTGCTAGTTTCTGAAGACCGATACCCATTTTTTCCTGTCCTGCTTTAGTTTTCGGTTCAATAGCTACTTCAATAACAGGTTCTGGGAATTCCATAGATTCAAGTAATATAGGGTGATCTGCATCACACAAAGTATCTCCTGTTGTAGTTTGCTTTAAGCCAACTGCTGCATCTATATCCCCTGTATAAGATTCTTTGATTTCTTCACGCTTATTAGCATGCATTTGAAGTAATCTTCCGATTCTTTCCTTCTTATTCTTAGTAGAGTTTAATACATAACTTCCTGAAACTAATGTACCTGAATAAACTCTAAAGAAAGTAAGTTTACCTACAAATGGATCAACCATTATTTTAAATGCTAATGCTGCTAATGGAGCATCATCTGAAACTTCTCTTACTATTTCTTCATTTGTTTTCGGATCAAAACCTTTCATTTGAGGAACTTCTATTGGATTTGGTAAATAATTAATAACTGCATCTAACAACAGTTTTACGCCTTTGTGCTTATAAGCTGAGCCACATAGAACTGGAACTATTTCATTGTTGATAGTTTCTTTTCTTATAGCTGCTTTTAATTCATCAACTGCAATTTCTTCACCATTTAAATATTTTTCCATTATATTTTCGTCAAAATCAGATACTGATTCTAAAAGTTTGTCTCTATATTCATTCGCTTGTTCCATATAATCTTCTGGTATTTCAATAACTTCTATAGCTGTTCCTTCTTCATTATTATATCTTACAGCTTTCATTTCAACTAAATCTATAATAATGTGAAAATTTTCTTCAGTTCCTATAGGAATCTGAATTGGTACAGCATTTGCTTTTAGTCTATCTACCATTGTGCTTACTGAATAAAAGAAATTTGCTCCTAATTTATCCATTTTATTAATAAAACATATTCTTGGTACATTATATTTATCTGCCTGTCTCCAAACAGTTTCTGATTGAGGCTCAACCCCCATCTTTGCGTCAAATATTGCTACAGCACCATCTAACACTCTTAATGACCTTTCAACTTCAACAGTGAAATCTACGTGACCAGGTGTATCGATAATGTTTATTCTTACATCATTCCATTTACAAGTAGTAGCAGCTG
The DNA here is from genome assembly GCF_035934735.1 of Sedimentibacter sp. MB31-C6. Classification (NCBI taxonomy): domain Bacteria; kingdom Bacillati; phylum Bacillota; class Tissierellia; genus Sedimentibacter; species Sedimentibacter sp. MB31-C6. Next base: position 2,645,976 of record NZ_CP142396.1, on the reverse strand, counting down.
AAGTTATTGTAATTCCTCTTTCCTGCTCTTGCTCCATCCAGTCCATTTGAGCTGCACCTTCATGAGTTTCTCCTACTTTATGAATTTTGCCAGTATAGAACAGGATTCTTTCGGTGCATGTAGTTTTCCCTGCATCAATATGCGCCATTATTCCAATATTCCTCGTTTTGTCTAAAGGATATTCTCTCATTAATTTCCCTCCTTCAAGCTGCAAATAAAACTTTACTACTTAGATTACCATCTAAAGTGTGCAAATGCTTTATTAGCGTCTGCCATTTTATGTGTGTCTTCTCTTTTCTTAACACTTGCTCCTACGTTATTGGCAGCATCCATTATTTCTTTTGCTAACCTTTCACGCATAGTTCTTTCTCCTCTTTTACGAGAATAACTTACTAACCATCTTAACCCTAAAGTTTGTCTTCTCTCTGGTCTTACTTCTATTGGTACTTGATAAGTTGCACCACCAACTCTTCTTGCTTTTACTTCAAGAACTGGCATAATATTATTCATAGCTTTAGTAAAAATCTCTAAAGGATCTTCACCTGTTTTCTCTTTTATCATATCAAATGCATCATATACAATGGTTTGGGCTACGCCTTTTTTACCATCGTACATTAGTTGATTAATCAACTTAGTAACTACTTTATCCTTATAAATAGGATCTTCCATTACTGCTCTTTTAGGTATGTGACCTTTTCTTGGCACTATACTTCCCTCCTTAATAATAAATTTAATTCATAGGTACTCGACAATAATAAATGCCGTTGTGCACAAAATGCATTCATTTCTGTAACAATTTCTGAGCATTTCATTAAAAAATCATAAAATACAAGATAACTGTAAACACAAATGTAACAACTTCTGACAATTCACGAAATAGTGAAAAGTAAGATATTGTATATATATATTATGGCGCTATACACATCATAATCTGCATAGTGTGCCGGAATCATCTAATTATTTTTTCTTTTCCAATTTGGCTCCATATTTAGACCTAGCTTGTTTTCTCTTGCTAACACCAGCTGTATCAAGGGTACCTCTAATAATATGATATCTAACCCCTGGTAAGTCTTTAACTCTACCACCTCTTATAAGAACAACACTATGTTCTTGTAAGTTGTGACCTTCTCCTGGAATATATGCACTAACTTCTACACCTGTTGTTAATTTAACTCTTGCAATTTTTCTAAGAGCTGAGTTAGGTTTTTTAGGTGTTACAGTTTTTACTGATGTACATACTCCTCTTTTTTGTGGAGAATTTACTTCATTCATTTTCTTTTGAAGTGTGTTATAACTTACATTCAATGCTGGAGAATTGGACTTATATGTTACCTGTTTTCTTCCTTTTCTCACTAACTGGTTAATAGTAGGCATCTTTGCACCTCCTTCTTTTATTATCTATTTTAAAACGGCAGCCGCCGCTGCGTTTACATCAATACCGCAAGCTGTTCCCAATTCTTTCATAGTATCGAAATACTCAATTTCGATTCCTTGATTATTGCAAACATCTACGATAGGTTGAGTTACATGCAAATCAGCATCCTTTGAAACAAGTACCTTTTCAACTTCATCCTTAGATATTGATCTCATAGTCTGCTTTTTGCCTATTACTATTTTTTTTTCTTTATTAATCATTTTATCACCTTTCAAAGATATTAACTAAGACAAATTAATACTTTTATTTAAAAGAACTTTGTCACATTAATTTATTTGAGGTTTAAAACACTAAAGTATTTTACCATCTTACATTTTAGATGTCAAATTATTTTTTTTATTTCTTAAAAATGATAAGGGAAGGTACTTTGCCCTTCCCTAAATTTATTACTCTTCCATAACTAAATCTTCTTCTTTTTTAATACTATCAGGGATTGTAATACCTATATTTCTATATTTTTTCATTCCAGTTCCAGCAGGTATAAGTTTACCAATTATAACATTCTCTTTAAGCCCTATTAAATTATCAACTTTTCCCTTAGTAGCTGCATCCGTTAAAACTCTTGTAGTTTCTTGGAATGATGCTGACGCTAAGAATGAATCTGTTGCCAATGATGATTTTGTTATACCCAATAATGCAACTTCTCCATTAGCTGGCTCTTTACCTTCTTTAATAGCTTCTTCATTTTGTTGATTAAATTCATCTATAGAAACAAGACTTCCTGGTAACAATGTAGTATCTCCAGATTCTTCAATTCTAATCTTATTTAACATCTGTCTGATAATAACTTCTACGTGCTTATCGCTAATATCAACACCTTGCATTCTATAAACTCTTTGCACTTCCATCAAAATATATGAGTGCAACGCCTTTATACCTTTAATCTTTAATATATCATGAGGATTAATAGAACCATCAGTAATTTTATCACCTGCTTCTATTTCATCTCCCTCTGTAACTAACAACTTAGATCCATAAGGAATAAGGTATGTTTTACTTTCAACTTCTGCATTATTTGTTATAGTTGCTTCTCTCTTATGAGCTTTTTCAGTTATAGTTACTCTTCCAGATAGTTCTGAAATAATAGCTTGACCTTTAGGTTTTCTTGCTTCAAATAATTCTTCTATACGCGGCAAACCTTGTGTAATATCTGCAGCTGCAGCTATACCTCCAGTATGGAATGTACGCATTGTTAACTGTGTACCAGGTTCCCCAATAGACTGAGCTGCTATAATACCTACAGCTCCTCCTACATGCACAAGTTTTCCAGTAGCCAAGTTAGTTCCATAACATTTAGCACAAACACCATGTTTTGTTTTACAAGTTAAAACTGATCTTACCTTTACAGATTTAATACCAGATTCCTGAATTTTTTTGGACATTTCTTCTGTTATAAGTTCCCCAGTCCTAACCATAATTTCCCCTGTTTTAGGGTGTGTTATATCTTTCGAAGAATATCTATCTGCGCATCTTTCACTTAATTCTTCAATTACTTCTTTTCCATCTACAAAAGACTCAACATCTATTCCATCAGTTGTTCCACAGTCTAATTCTCTGATTATAACATCCTGACTTACATCAACAAGCCTTCTTGTTAAATAGCCTGAATCTGCAGTTCTTAAAGCAGTATCCGTTAAACCTTTACGAGCACCTGTAGCAGATAAGAAGAACTCAAGAACTGTAAGTCCTTCACGGAAATTTGATTTAACTGGAACTTCAACTGTTTTACCAGAAGCACTAGCCATAAGTCCACGCATACCAGCAAGCTGCTTAATTTGATTACGACCTCCACGGGCACCAGATACAGACATTATATAAATGCTGTTTAACTCATCTAGATTATTCATAAGAGCTTCCGTAACATCTTCTGTAGTTTGATTCCATATTTTTATAACATTCTCATATCTTTCTTCATCTGTCATCAATCCTCTTCTATACTTTTTCTCATATTCAAGGACTTGTTTTTCTGCTTTTTCCAAAAGAATTCTCTTTTCATCAGGAACTGTTATATCACTAACACTTATAGTAATTGCTCCAATAGTTGAAAATTTATATCCTTTTGATTTTATACTATCCAAAACATCTGCCGTTTCAGCATTACCATGTTTTCTGAAACATCTATAGATTATTTCTTCTAAATGTTTTTTTGTAACAGTCATATCTATTTCAAGAGAGAATTTATCTTTTTCTCTATTAACAAAACCCAAGTCTTGTGGAATATCTTCATTTAATATAAATCTTCCCACTGTACTTTCAACTAGTTTTATGCTGCCGTCAACAACTTTTTTTACCTTGACTCTTGCATGCAAGTCAACTATTTTGTTGAAATATGCCATAATCATTTCATCAAAATCTTTAAATATCATACCTTCGCCCTTGGAACCTTCAATTTCAAGGGTCATATAATAACTACCAAGTACCATGTCTTGAGTAGGAGTTGTAATTGGTCTTCCATCCTTAGGTGCCAATATATTATTTACTGACATCATCAAAAATCTTGATTCTGCCTGTGCTTCAACTGACAAAGGAACATGAACTGCCATTTGGTCTCCATCAAAGTCTGCATTGTACGCAGTACAAACTAATGGATGCAATTTAATTGCCTTACCTTCAACTAATACTGGCTCAAAAGATTGAATACCGAGTCTATGCAATGTAGGCGCACGGTTTAACATTACAGTGTGATCCTTAATTATTTCATCTAAAACATCCCATACAGCATTATCAACCTTTTCAACTTTTTTCTTAGCACTCTTTATATTATGGGCTACTCCACTTTCAACTAATTTCTTCATTACAAAAGGTTTAAAAAGTTCCAAAGCCATCTTTTTAGGCAAACCACATTGATTAAATTTAAGTTCTGGTCCAACAACAATAACTGAACGACCAGAATAGTCAACTCTTTTTCCGAGTAGGTTCTGTCTAAAACGACCTTGCTTACCCTTTAACATATCAGATAATGATTTTAATGGTCTATTACCCGGTCCAGTAACAGGTCTTCCCCGTCTACCATTATCGATTAAAGCATCAACGGCCTCTTGTAACATTCTTTTTTCGTTTCTTACAATTATATCCGGCGCTCCTAAATCGAGTAACCTTTTTAATCTATTATTTCTATTAATTACTCTTCTGTATAAATCATTTAAATCAGAAGTTGCAAAACGTCCACCATCTAATTGAACCATTGGTCTTAATTCAGGAGGAATAACTGGTACTGCTTCAAGAATCATCCACTCAGGTTTATTTCCTGATACTCTAAAAGCCTCGACTACTTCAAGTCTACGAGTTATTCGAACCTTCTTTTGACCTTTGCTGTCCTTTAGTTGACTTTTTAACTCCACAGATTCTTTTTCAAGATCAATTTTTTGCAAAAGTTTTTTAATTGCTTCTGCACCCATTTCAGCCTTAAAGGCATTCTTATAATGATCTTTATATTCTCTGTACTCCATTTCAGTCAATAACTGCTTTTCAGATAAAGAAGTATTTCCTGCTTCTGTAACAACATACTGAGCAAAGTATAACACCTTCTCTAAAGCTCTTGGCGACATATCAAGCATTAAACCAAGTCTCGAAGGTATTCCCTTAAAATACCAAATATGAGAAACTGGCGCAGCTAACTCAATATGACCCATTCTTTCTCTTCTTACTTTTGCTTTTGTTACTTCAACGCCGCAACGATCACAAACTACTCCCTTATATCTAACTCTCTTGTATTTTCCGCAATGACATTCCCAATCTTTAGTAGGTCCAAATATCTTTTCACAGAAAAGACCATCCTTTTCAGGTTTCAGTGTACGGTAGTTAATTGTTTCTGGTTTTTTAACTTCTCCTCTTGACCATGATCTTATTTTATCAGGAGAAGATAATCCTATTCTTATCGATTCAAAATTATTATAATCTACCAAGGAGTTCGCTCCCTTCTTTATAATTTTTCAATTGATTCTCATTATTACTCATCATCATCGTTGTATAAATCATCATTATCTATATCCATTTCATCAACATCAGTAATATCAATAATGTCTTCAATTCCGCTTGTTTCTTCTACTACATTTTCAGAATCTTCAGTTACATCTATTTCAGTCATACCTTCTGATTCTTCATAATGCATTTCCTTTAAATCTTCACTTTCAACTGGAAGATCTTCATCATCATTATCCATAGAATCAACTATTTCAACTTCATCTTGATCGCTGGTAATAATCTTAATATCAAGAGACAAACTCTGTAATTCTTTTACTAAAACCTTAAAGGATTCAGGAATACCTGGCTCAGGAATATTTTCACCCTTAACTATTGCTTCATATGTTTTAACTCTACCAGTAACATCGTCTGATTTAACCGTCAATATTTCCTGCAAAGTATGAGCCGCTCCATAAGCCTCTAGAGCCCAAACCTCCATTTCACCGAATCTTTGGCCACCAAACTGAGCCTTTCCGCCTAATGGCTGTTGAGTTACTAGAGAATACGGTCCAGTTGAACGAGCATGTATTTTATCAGCTACAAGGTGATGCAACTTCAGCATATACATATATCCAACAGTTACTGGACCATCAAAAAACTCACCTGATCGTCCATCTCTTAAATCTATTTTACCACTCCTAGGATATCCAGCTAATTCAAGAGCATCCCAGATATCATCTTCAGAAGCACCATCAAATACTGGAGTTGCTACATTCCATCCAAGTTTCTTTGCTGCAAACCCTAAATGAACTTCTAGAACCTGACCAATATTCATACGAGAAGGCACTCCAAGAGGATTTAAAACTACTTGTAATGGAGTTCCATCAGGAAGATATGGCATATCCTCTTCTGGTAATATTCGAGATACAACACCTTTATTACCATGACGACCGCACATTTTATCACCAACATTAATCTTTCGTTTAGTGGCAATATAAACTCTTACAAGTTTACTTACTCCTGGACTTAATTCATCTCCATTTTCTCTCGTAAATACTTTAACATCTACTATAATACCAGCTTCCCCATGTGGTACTTTAAGAGATGTATCTCTAACCTCTCTTGCCTTTTCTCCGAATATAGCTCTAAGAAGTCTTTCCTCTGCTGTAAGTTCAGTTTCTCCTTTAGGAGTTACTTTACCTACAAGAATATCTCCTGATTCAACCTCAGCACCAATTCTGATAATACCTCTCTCGTCCAAATCTTTTAGAGAATCATCTCCTACATTTGGTATGTCTCTAGTAATTTCTTCAGGACCGAGTTTTGTATCCCTTGCCTCAGATTCATATTCTTCTATATGAATTGATGTCAAAACATCATCCATTACTAGTTTTTCATTTAACAATATAGCGTCTTCATAGTTGTATCCTTCCCATGTCATAAATCCAATAAGAAGATTTTTTCCTATTGCAATATCTCCATTTTCAGTTGAAGGACCATCAGCTATAATTTGCCCTCTTTTTATTTCATCACCATTATTTATTATAGGTCTTTGATTAACACAAGTCCCTTGATTTGAACGCTTAAACTTTAACAAAGGATATTTGTCAATCATTCCATTATCTTTTCTTCTAATCATAATTTCTGATGCAGATACAGATATAGCAGTTCCATCGTGTTCTGAAACTATTACTACACCAGAGTCCTTTGCAGCTTTGTATTCTAATCCAGTTCCAATAATAGGAGCCTCTGTTATCATAAGAGGAACAGCCTGTCTTTGCATGTTAGCACCCATTAAAGCACGATTAGCATCATCGTTTTCAAGGAAAGGAATCATGCCTGTTCCTACAGAAATAACTTGTTTAGGAGAAACCTCCATATAATCAACTTGATCCTTTGATACTATTTCATTTATACCGTCAATACCTCTAGCCACAACACGACTATTAACAAAGGTTCCATCTTCATTCAAAGGTTCATTAGACTGAGCAATTATCTTAGTATCCTCTACATCTGCAGTAATATAATCAATTATATTTGTTACCTGTCCAGTTTCTTTATCAACTCTTTGATATGGTGACTCTAAGAAACCATAATCATTTATTCTCGCATAAGTAGCTAAAGAATTTATCAGTCCTATATTAGGACCTTCAGGTGTTTCAATAGGGCACATTCTTCCATAATGAGAATGATGCACGTCCCTTACTTCAAAACTTGCTCTATCTCTACTTAAACCACCTGGCCCAAGAGCTGACATTCTTCTTTTATGAGTAAGTTCAGCTAATGGATTAGTTTGATCCATAAACTGAGAAAGCTGACTGCTTCCAAAAAATTCTTTTATAGCAGCAGATACAGGTCTAATATTAATCAACACTTGTGGTGTTACTACATCTACATCTTGAATAGTCATTCTTTCTCTAACTACTCTTTCCATTCTTGATAAACCAACTCTTACTTGATTTTGTAAAAGTTCGCCCACAGATCTTATTCTTCTGTTACCAAGATGGTCAATGTCGTCAGTATTTCCTACTCCCTTAAATAATCCAAATTGATAATTTACCGATGCCATCATATCATCTATAATTATATGTCTTGGAGAAAGTTTCTTTACATTATCAGCTATTGCTCTTTCTATTTCATCAATAGAATTGTTTTCATCTAATATTTGTTTCATTGAAGGATAATAAACCCGTTCCTTCAAACCAAGTTTTTCAAAATCTAAATCTAGTCCAAATATAGATGGATCAACAAATTTATTGCTCAGAACTCTTGTAATACTATCCTCATTATTATATATATCAATAGAAAAGATACCTGCTAATTCTAACTTCTCTATTGTCTTTTTATCAATAACTTCGTCTTTATGTATCAATATTTCGCCAGTTTCTTTATCTACAACATTTTCAGCTGATCTTTTGCCAATTATTCTATTTTCAAGACTTAGCTTTTTATTAAATTTATAACGTCCAACCTTAGCTAAATCATACCTTTTTGGGTCAAAAAATAAAGAATTAATTAAAGAGGTTGCACTATCTATAGTAGGAGGCTCTCCAGGTCTTAATCTTTTATAAATTTCAATGAGAGCTTCATCAGTATTTGTAGTGTTGTCCTTTTCAAAAGATTTCAAAAGTTGTTCTGTTTCACCAATATTTTCGATTATCTGAGAATTCGTGGAAAGACCCATCGCTCTAACAAGCACAGTAATAGGAAGTTTCCTTGTTCGGTCAACTCTTACATAGACAATATCATTGGAATCAGTTTCATATTCAAGCCATGCACCTCTATTTGGAATTACTGTAGCTGAATATAACTCCTTACCAATTTTATCCCTCGCCATATTGAAATAAACGCCTGGTGAACGCACCAACTGACTTACTATAACACGTTCTGCACCATTAATAATAAATGTGCCTTTTTCAGTCATCAATGGGAAATCACCCATAAATGCTTCTTGTTCCTTAATCTCTCCAGTTTCTTTGTTAATTAATCTTACCTTAAGTTTTAAAGGAACTGAATAAGTGGCGTCTCTTTCCTTACATTCAAGTTGGCTAAATTTTGGATCACCAAATAATGAATGATCAACAAATTCCAGAATCAAATTCCCTGTATAGTCCTCAATAGGAGAAATATCATCAAAAACTTCTCTTAGCCCCTCATTAAGAAACCATTCGTAAGACTTTTTCTGTACTTCAATAAGATCTGGTAGTTCTAAAACTTCATTAATTCTAGAGTAGGACATCCTAACTCTATTACCTATTTTCACAGGATGCGGCATTTTTTCACCCCTTAGTTAATAATTATTTTTCTGACATACAAATTCTATGCCAACATTCAATATTTATTGCATTATATAATAATAACATTACATAAATTTTATGTCAATATATTTTTTGTTATTTATTAAATTAAATTTATTTATATTATCTTGATTAATATATCTGTGAAAAGAATAAAACCATGCACTATTATTTACAATTATAAGAAAATTATACTCTAATCATATTAATTGTAAAATTCAATTTAAGAAATGAGTAAAAAGACTTTACTAAATTGTAAAGTCTTTTTAATTTTTGATATGAATGTTATTTAACTTCTACTGATGCGCCTTCTGCTTCTAATGCTTCTTTCATCTTGTCAGCTTCATCTTTTGCTATACCAGTTTTTAATGTAGTAGGTGCTCCATCAACTGCTTCTTTAGCTTCCTTTAAACCAAGACCAGTTAATTCTCTTACTACTTTTATAACTTTAATTTTTGAAGATCCAGCAGATGTTAATACTACATCAAATTCTGATTTTGCTTCTTCAGCAGGAGCTGCTCCACCTGCTGCAGCTCCACCTGCTATTGCTACTGGAGCCGCTGCTGATACTCCAAATTCCTCTTCAATTGCTTTTACTAATTCATTTAATTCTAAAACTGTAAGTTCTTTTATTTCTTCAACAAATTTTGTTATTTTTTCACTTGCCATTTTAATTACCTCCTATATTTTATAATTAGTTTGCTACTTCTTCATTTTTTTTGCCAACTTGATCAAGTATATATGCAAGATTTCTAATATTTCCTTGTAATACACCTGCCAACTGAGCAATAAGAATTTCTCTTGATGGAACATTAGCTAAAGTTTTAACTTCATCAGCATCCATTAACTTACCATCAGCAATACCAGCTTTTATTTTTATAGCATCACTTGTTTTAGCAAAATCATTTGTTACTTTAGCTGCAGATACTTCATCTTCATAAGATAAAGCTATTGCATTAGGTCCTTCTAAGTTTACATTGAAATCTTCATAACCTAATTCCTTAAACGCAAAACGCATCATAGTATTTTTGTATACTTTATATTCAACGCCTGCTTCTCTGCACTTATCTCTTAATTCAGTAGCCTTTTCAACTGATAACCCCTTGTATTCTACTAATACAATAGATTTAGCCTTATTTAACTTATCTGTAATATCATTAACAACTTGCTTTTTTTGTTCTAATACTGATTGATTCATATCCGTTTACACCTCCTTATAAGCGGCATACATTTATCCGGTTAGGGATCTAATTTTGACCTACCAACAATTCTTTCTTCGCTATCGCTCGAAATAATTGGGTTAGGGATATCGCAGTCTCATTCACCAATTTTTTTGCTCACTATCGTTCGCAAAAATTGGGAATTCGTTGCGGTTGACCTACCGCTATTTTTTCTTCGCTAACGCTCGTAAAAATAGGGTTAGGGATATCGCAGTCTCATTCACCAATTTTTTTGCTCACTATCGTTCGCAAAAATTGGGAATTCGTTGCGGTTGACCTACCAACAATTCTTTCTTCGCTATCGCTCGAAATAATTGGGTTAGGGCATACAAAAAATCTCTCCGCAGACGAAGAGAAATTAATTTATATCTCACCTCGGTTGGATATTTAAACTCTTTGAGCACCAACGGTCTGCGGTATCTATTTAATTGTCGCTTGAATTATATCAATAGTTCCATTTTTTGTCAATACAGATTAAATGATTAATTATTAATCCATTAACTTTGTTGGATTAATTTTAACTCCAGGACCCATCGTGCTAGCTATTGCAACACTTCTCAAGTATTTACCTTTAGCAGCGGCTGGTTTTGCCTTTACAATTGCATCCATAATAGTCTTTAAATTATCAACTAATTTTTCTGTACCGAAAGATTTTTTTCCAACAGGAACGTGAATAATGTTTGTTTTATCAAGTCTATATTCAACTTTACCTGCTTTAATCTCCTGAATAGCCTTTGCAACATCAAAAGTTACTGTTCCTGATTTTGGATTTGGCATTAACCCTTTAGGTCCTAATACTCTACCAAGTTTACCAACTACACCCATCATATCAGGAGTAGCTATAACTACATCAAAATCAAACCAATTCTCTTTTTGTATTTTATCAGCTAAATCAGCTTCACCTACGTAATCTGCTCCAGCTTCTTCAGCTTCCTTAGCTTTATCGCCTTTTGCAAATACTAATACACGTACAGTTTTTCCTGTTCCGTGTGGTAGAACTACAGCGCCTCTTACTTGTTGGTCTGCATGTCTAGAATCTACTCCTAATCTTATATGAGCCTCAATAGTCTCATCAAAATTAGCTTTTGCTGTACCTAACATTACTTCTACAGCTTCTTCTAAGTCATATAACTTTAATTTTTCAACTGTCTTAATACTGTCTTGATATTTTTTACCTCTTTTTGGCATTTAGTTTACCTCCTTTGTGGTCAATCAGCCATTTAGCCTCCCACTGCTTTGCCTAAAAATTATTCCTCAACTGTTACGCCCATACTTCTTGCAGTACCTGCTACTAATTTCATAGCAGCTTCAATAGTATTAGCATTTAAATCCGGCATTTTTATATTAGCAATTTCTTCACATTTTTCTTTAGACAAATTTGCTACCTTCTTTTTATTTGGTTCGCCGGAACCACTTTCGATACCAACTGCTTTTTTAATTAGAACTGCTACTGGCGGAGTTTTTGTGATGAATGTAAAAGATCTATCTTGATAAACAGTTAATACAACTGGTATTATCATACCTGCTTGATCTGCTGTTTTAGCATTAAATTCTTTACAAAATCCCATTATATTCACACCGTGAGGTCCTAATGCTGTACCAACTGGTGGAGCTGGAGTAGCCTTTCCTGCTGGAATCTGCAGTTTAACTATAGCTGTTACCTTTTTAGCCATATCGTTGCACCTCCTTAATCGTAAAACGACGGTATCATCTTATTTATTGAAAAGTTTTTATACTTTCTCAATCTGATCATAATCAAGTTCGATAAGAGTCTCTCTTCCAAACATTGATACAAAAGCTTTAATTTTTCTTTTTTCTTGACTAATGCTTTCTACAGTACCTATAAATTCTTCAAAAGGACCTTCTTTAACTTTTATAGTATCTCCTGCATTTAATTCTATAACAGGAAGTCTTTCTATAACTCCAAGTGCCTTTACTTCTTCATCAGTCAATGGAACCGGTTTAGACCCCGGACCTACAAAACCTGTAACACCCCTTGTGTTTCTTACAAGATACCAAGATTCATCGGTCATAATCATTTTAATTATTACATAACTAGGGAACATTTTTCTTTCTTTAATTTTCTTTTTGCCATTTTTAACTTCGGATACTTCTTCTACAGGCACTCTAACTTCAAAAATTATATCCTGCATTTCTCTGTTTTCAACAAGCTTTTCAATATTCGCTTTTACTTTATTTTCATGTCCCGAATATGTATGAACGACATACCATCTTGATCCTTGTGATTCTTGTTTCATACCTGCTTAGCTCCTTTTTAAACAATTAATGCAACTAAATTTTCAAATACAAGATCTAGTCCCCAAATTACTAAAGTCATAGCCAAAGTTGTCACAAGAACTACTACTGTATAGTTTGTCAATTCTTTCTTTGTAGGCCAATTTACTTTTCTTAACTCTGATTTTACACCCCTGAAATAGCTCTTTACTCGAGTTGTAAATTTTGGTTTTTCATTTTCTCTATTTGACATTTACTAACACCTCAATATGGTTATTTTGTTTCTTTATGAAGAGTATGCTTTCTACAGAATTTGCAATACTTGTTTAACTCTATTCTTTCAGGATTTTCTCTTTTGTTTTTCGTAGTGTCATAGTTTCTTTGTTTGCATTCTGTACAAGCTAATTTAACTGCAACTCTCATTTTTTCACACCTCCAAGGTCCTTATTTACACAATAAGACTCATTATCCAATTTAAGATATCATAAAACTGTTGACCTGTCAATATTTTTATTATGTGATTATCTTAAATTTTTATTAAACATATGTTAATCATTAAAAAAAGCTTCTGCCAAAAGCAAAAGCTTAATAAAAATTTATCAGCAACTTATTCTACAATATTTAATAAAACTTGTCAATAGTTTTTTTGCATAAATTGATGCTTTATAACAAAGACTGTACTTAGCAATTATTATTGAATAATTTTAGTAACAACTCCAGAACCAACTGTTCTTCCGCCTTCTCTAATAGCAAATCTTAATCCTTCTTCTATTGCTATTGGATGGATTAATTCTACTACAAATGTTGCGTTATCTCCTGGCATACACATTTCTACGCCTTCTTCTAAGTCTATTTGTCCTGTTATATCTGTTGTTCTAAAATAAAACTGTGGTCTATATCCATTAAAGAATGGTGTATGTCTTCCACCTTCTTCTTTTGTTAATACATATACTTCTGCATTGAACTTTGTATGTGGAGTTATTGTTCCTGGTTTTGCTAATACTTGACCTCTTTGGATGTCACTTCTTTGCACTCCTCTTAGTAATGCTCCTATATTGTCTCCTGCTTCTGCTTGATCCAATAATTTCTTGAACATTTCTACTCCTGTACATACTGTTTCTGTTGGTTCATCATTTAATCCAACAATTTGTACTTTATCTTGTACCTTTAATATTCCTCTTTCAACTCTTCCTGTTGCAACTGTGCCTCTTCCTGTGATTGAGAATACATCTTCTACTGGCATCAAGAATGGTTTGTCTTGGTCTCTTTCTGGTGTAGGTACTGTATCATCTACTGCCTGCATTAATTCTACTATTTTGTCTCCCCATTCACTATCTGGATCTTCTAATGCTTTTAATGCTGAGCCTACTATAATTGGTGTATTATCTCCATCAAATTCATATTCTGATAAAAGTTCTCTAACTTCCATCTCTACTAATTCGATTAATTCTGGATCATCTACCATATCTGCTTTGTTTAAAAATACTACTAATGATGGTACTCCAACCTGTCTTGCTAGTAAGATATGCTCTCTTGTTTGAGGCATTGGTCCATCTGCTGCTGATACTACTAAGATTCCTCCATCCATCTGTGCTGCTCCTGTAATCATATTCTTTACATAGTCAGCATGGCCTGGACAATCAACGTGTGCATAGTGTCTATTTGCTGTTTCATACTCAACGTGTGATGTTGATATTGTGATTCCTCTTTCTCTTTCTTCTGGAGCTTTATCTATATTGTCAAATGCTACTGCTTCTCCAGTTCCGTTTCTCTTATTTAATGTTATTGTTATTGCTGCTGTTAGTGTTGTTTTACCATGGTCAACGTGGCCTATTGTTCCTACGTTAACATGGGGTTTGTTTCTTTCAAATTTTTGCTTTGCCATTTTTATTTCCTCCTAGGATTTTTCATTGGAGCCTACGACCGGATTTGAACCGGTGACCTCTTACTTACCATGCAAGTGCTCTACCTCCTGAGCTACACAGGCATTTTTCAATACTATTTTACTATTAACAAAATTTATTGTCAATAGCAAATTGCATCAAATAATATAAGCTTCTAACTTTTCAGGCGGAGTCATAACTCCGCCTTATTCTTTTTATTATCACTTAATGTGATTTTCTATTTTCCACTTACAGAATTTTTTATATCCGTCTCTTAGTATTGCGCATAAACTTTTCTGTGAAGCTCCATGAAATCTAGATTTGATTTCATTAATCAAAGGTTCAACTCCATCATTTTCATAAATATTATATCCTATTATTAAGTCATTTAAAAACTTTTTCGCTTCTTTTGTAACTAAAGTACAGCTATTGTCTTCTATTATTCCAGTTTCATAATTTATTACTAAACCTAATCCTACATATCCATTAAATAACGCTGCAGGTATGTTTTCTGGAAGTCTAGCATATGATATAAAATATACAGTGTTATCATTATAATTAGTCTTATATCCTTCTCTCATAGAAACCTCCCATAAATATAATGTCCAAATCAATAATAATAATATATATTTTTTAAAAGCCTATGTCAAGATTTATATAAAAAAACAGGGGTACAATAGCTATTGCATCCCTGTTTCTCTTTTTTTACGATATCTTTAATTTAAATTTAAAATTTTCCTTGCTTCATCAGCAGTTGCTATTTCTCTTCCTACTGCGTTAGCTATATTTATTACTCTTTGCAATAACATTTCATTTGTTGCTAAAGTAGTTTTATTGTATTTCAAAACATCTTCAAGTCCTGTTCTTACATGACCACCCATTGCTATTGCCATAGTTATCATTTGAACTTGAGAGTTGCCAATACCAGATATATTCCATGTAGCATCTTTTGGAAGATTATCAACTAAGAACATTAAATTTTTAGGCGTTGCTGGCATTGAACCCTTAACATCTAAAACAAAATTAAAGTGAAGTGGCCCTTTTAAAATGCCCTTTTTTTGATAAAATAATGCTTGGAATAGCATTGCAGTATCAAATACTTCAATTTCTGGTTTAATATTATTATCTAACATCTTCTTTGCTAATGCTTCAACTAATTCAAGCGAATTAGCATTTACAGCACTAGGGAAGTTTGAAGACCCAGTAGACAAACTAGCCATATCAGCATTTGGTAAATCAAGCATTTGACTTCTCCATGCTATGGTATTTTCCCCACCTCTAGCACCTGTAGATACTTGTTTGATTATGTCAACTTTATCCTCATCAAGTTTATTTAATACTTCTTTAAATAATTTTCTGTCACTTGTAGGCTTAAGGTTTTCATCTCTTACATGTATGTGCGCAACTGCAGCTCCAAGGTCCTTACATTTCTTTATATCCGCAACTATTTCATCAACAGTTAATGGTGCATTTGGGTTATTTTCCTTAGTTGGGACATTCCCAGTTGGTGCGATTGTTAATATTAGCTTTTCCATAAGCCACCTCCATAAACATATATATTATAATATTTCATCACATGTTTTCTTAATAGCTGTTTCAAGTCCTTCAAATAATATATCAACTTCTTCTTTTGCTATATTGATTGGTGGAGCTATTAAAACATGATCACCTCTTACTCCATCTACTGAGCCACCACCAGGATATGGTACAATGCCAGCGTCAAGACAATAGTTAGTAATCTTGCTATTTACTTTTTCTTTTGCATCAAACGGCTCTTTAGTAGCTTTATCTTTAACAAATTCTACACCAATCATTAAGCCTTTACCTCTGATGTCTCCTACTATAGGATATTTGTATAAATCTTGCATTTTTTCCATTAGGTATTGACCTTGTTTAGCACTATTTTCAACATATCCTTCTCTTTCAATGATACTCATAACCTTCCAAGCAATACCCGCTGACAATGGATTACCAGCATATGTATGTCCATGATGGAAGCTACCAGAACCGTTAACCATAATTGTATTATGAATTTCATCGCTAACAGTTGCTGTTCCAATAGGTGTATAACCACAGCTCATTCCTTTAGCAGTACAAATAATATCTGGTACTACATTGCCATAATGTTCTATAGCCATTTTCTTTCCTGTTCTTCCACAACCAGCCATAACTTCATCATCAATCCATAACACATCATATCTATTACAAATTTCTCTTACCATTTCAAAGTATATAGGTGTTGGATGTACACCAGGTGCAGCTGAACCAACTACAGGTTCACTGATAAATGCCATAACATTTTCAGGACCTTGTCTTAGTATTTCTGTTTCTAAAGCTTGAGCACATTTAATACTTGTCTCTTCTAAAGTATCACAACCCCACATGTTTCTATAATGATAGAATTGCGGAATTTTAGGGAATTGCACTAATATTGGATCATAAATTTTCTTCCTACCTGTTATTCCAGTCATAGATAATGAACCAATTGTATTACCATGGAATGAATTCCATTTTGAAATTACTTTCCATTTACTTGATTTTCCATCTCTTTCAACAAAATATTGTCTTGCAAGCTTAAGTGCAGTCTCTGTTGCTTCTGAACCACCTGATACAAAGTATACATGATTTAAATCGCCAGGAGTCCATTGAGCTAATTTATGCGCACAGTCCTCTATAGTATCAACAGTCCATCTTGACAAATGAGTAAATGCAACTTTTTCCATTTGCTCTTTTGTATATTCTGCAACTTCTTTGTTTCCATGACCAATATTAGCAACTGCAGAACCTGAACATGCATCTAAATATTTCTTACCATTCTCTCCATAAAGGAAAACTCCTTCTCCCTTTACTACTTTTGGATAATTCCAATTTTGATTACGATAAAACACTTCATTTTTTGGTGCTTTGTTTAAACTCATTATTATACCTCCTGATTTTAATTACGCTTTTGTTATATCAACTTTTTCTGTATTAAATCTTTCATAGTCAAATGTACCTTCTAGTTTAGATACAACTGCTGCAACGATTAAATCTCCATGAGAGTTTGTAGCTGTATGAATCTGATCAACTATACGATAAATACCAGCAACTAAGGCAATTGCCTCTAATGGTAGTCCCATACTTTCTAATAAAGTTATACTGATAACCAGTCCTATAGACGGAACAGCAGCACAACCTACTGCTAATAATGTAGCTTGGAATACTAACATAATTTGTGTTGCAATGCTTAAATCCATACCATAAAGCTGACTTGCAAAAACAACTATAATTCCAAAATAAATACAAGTACCATTCATGTTCATTGTTGCACCTAATGGTAGTACAAAACTTGAATTTTCTTCTGGTATACCAACATCTTTAGAAAGTTTCATAGCTACTGGTAACGCTGCAGAAGATGTACATGTACTAAATGCAATTAACCATGGTTCAAATGCTTTTTTAAAGAATTTAATTGGATTGACTTTCACAATTAGGCCTAAACATATAACCCATAAAACAACAATAGTAAATGTTATTGCTGATAAATAATCTGCAATTATAAACTTAAGTATAGGTCCAAAGATTTCAACACCAAATTGTGCTGTTGCATTTGCCATTAATCCAAAAACCCCATAAGGTGTAAACTTTACAACTATGTCTATTATTTTAAACATTGTTTCTGAACAAATTTCAATAAAATCAGTTACAGGCTTTGCTCTTTCTCCAACCATAATAAGTGCTATACCTACAAATATAGAGAATGAAATAATATGAAGCATAGTTCCATTAGCCATGGAAGCTATAGGATTTTCTGGGAAGAAATCTAATACAGAATCAAGAAAACCAGGTAGTTCTTTCATCTCAATACTATCAGCTGCAACACTTCCTAAATCCATTGCTGAACCTGGTTTTATAATATTAGCAATTATTAAACCAATTGTTACTGCACCTGCTGAAGTCCCTAAGAATAGTAAAATTGTTCTCACTCCAGTATTAGCAAGTCTTTTAATGTCACCTAAACTGATTACTCCACTAGTTATAGAGAAAAATACTAACGGAACAATACCCATTTTAATCAACCTTAAAAATAAATTACCAACGAAAACACATACTTCTAAAATCTTTGCTATGGTTGGATTGTCAGGGCCACCCATATTACTAAAAATGATTCCTACGATTACACCTAATATTAGGCCGATAAAAATTTTGTGATACAACTTAAGTTCAAATTTTTTCTTTTCCATATATTCCTCCTTATTTTATATTATTAGCGTTATAAACGCTAAAAACCGAAATAATAAAAATTATTTAGACGCTAAGTTGAATTCTACAATAAAAAAACCAGCATAAACACATCTATTCAAATAGACATATTCGCTGGTTTAAATTTGTTTTATAATATTGCTTTACATACTTTCACAACATTATCGCAAATTAAGCAGTCTTAATATTAAATTATAAAAATATTGTTTCGTTTCATAGATTATTATACAACATAGTGAAAACATTGTCAATATTTTTTTACTAATTTTAAAAACAACATCTATTTATCTTTTGAGAATTTCTCTTTATTATTTCTTATTTTTTTCTTAATTCTCTGTAAAGCATTATCAATTGATTTAATATCTCTATGTAATGTTAAAGCTATTTCTTCATATGTTTTACCTTTTCCGAATTCCCTTAGTACTGATTTTTCTAAATTTGATAAAATTTCTGTTGTAAATGTTTGATATGTGGAAATTTCTTCTTTACTTATAAAAACATCTTCTGGATTAAGACTATCCTTATCCTGCAATTTGTCAAAAACGATTTCCCCATCTTCCGAATTTATTGTATCATAAATTGAAATACATCTGTTTAATAAATCATTATTTTTAGTTTTTCTTATAGCAGAAACAATTTGTCTGCGAATACATAGTTCAGCAAAGCTTCTGAAGTTACAATCATATTCTATATTATAACTATTCACGGCTTTTAGAAAGCCAATCATAGCTTCCTGAAATAAATCGTCTACACTTCCCCCCATAATGAAAAACGAACTAACTATTTTTTTTACAATAAACGCATATCGTTTGCATAAATATCTTTCTGCTTTGTTATCGCAATTCCTAATTTTTTGAATAAGTTCTTTATCAGAAAGCCCCTCATATTTTTCACTTTCATAGATAAAATCGTTGAATAACCCAATTGAACTTACCATATTTCCCCCATTAAGTTAATATTAAAATTATAAATTAGATAGATATAATTCGTCAACCAGTCATATGCTTTTTCTTAATTTTTCAAGCTTTTTCAACGTTTCAGAATCTAAGACTTGGTCAACATTTGTTCCTTTCTGTCGAGTTTGTTCTGTTTTTGTCCTAATATCTAATTTTGTATTTTCTAACTCTAACAACATTTCTTTAGCAGAAATTCGTGTACCACCTCTGGCTAAAACTATTTGTTGTATTGAATTGTCAGAAGTAGCTACTTGTACACGTTCATATCTTCCAATTTTATCAAGCTGTTTTTCTATATAGCTATCTGCTGTTTCGTTTTCTTTAGTATATACAACTTCAATGCCAGCATATTTTTCTATTTTTTCCAAACTTCCCTTTACAAGATGTGCATCAAATACGACAACCACCTTTATACCCTTATATGCTTGATATTCAATTAATAATTCAATAAGCTTATTCCTGCTATTTTCAATATTTTTAGCTACATCCCTATAATATGACCATTGATTAATAATATTATATCCATCAATAAATAAATACTCCTTTTTCATTCGTGCCATTTTAAATTCCTCTTTGCTTAATAACTTCATAAATAATTATAGAAGTAGCGCAAGAAGCATTTAACGAATTAACATTTCCGTTCATTGGAATCTTTATTAAAATATCACATTTTTCTTTAACTAACCTACCTATACCTTTTCCTTCACTTCCTATTACTAAGCCTATAGGAACATCATATTTTTCATCATAAATATATTTTTTTGCATCCATATCTGCGCCAAAAATCCACAGTCCTTTATCTTTTAATTCATCTAAAGTTTTACTTATATTATTAACTCTAACAACTGGTAAATATTCAATAGCTCCAGCAGAAGATTTTGCAACAATTCCATTGACCTGTGCAGCTCTTCGTTTTGGAATTATAATGCCATGCACTCCTAAACATTCTGCACTTCTTATGATTGCGCCTAAATTATGAACATCTGTTATTTCATCAAGAATTACAATAAATGGTTTTTCTCCTTTTTTTAATGCATATTCCAAAACATCGTCAATTTCCTTATATTCATATTCCATCGCCTCAGCTATAACTCCTTGATGCCTTCCGTTTTCACTTAATTTATCAAGAGCAATTTTATTTACGTATTTAACTGTTATATTCTTTTCCTTTGCTAATTGAAGTATCCTCGTCACAGAACCCAAAGTTTCTCTATTGATTAAAATTTTATCAATTTGAGAATCGCTTTTTAAAGCTTCAATCACTGGATTTCTTCCCTCTATTATCCTCATCTTTATCTTCCTTCTTTAATATTTCTATCGTTTTATTAAACAATTCTAGTAATCTATCAATTTCATGATTTAAATATAAGTAACCAAACAATGCTTCAAATCCTGTTGCATATCTATAATCCATGAAATCAACGTTTTTAGGAGAAGAAGTAACTTTTGAATTCCTTCCTCTTTTAACAACTTTCCTTTCTTCATCAGTTAATATATAATCTAACTCCTTAATTATATTGGCTTGAGCCTTTGCCTTAACAAACTTTACTGCAATTCTATGCATTTTATTTACACTACATTCATAATTATCAACAATATAACTTCTCACAAGTAGCTCATAAACAGCATCACCTGCATAAGCAAGTTGTGCAGGTGAATGCATGAAATTCTTATATGACACAATGGAATTCATTTTTCTCATTATTTCATTATTAGTTTTTCCCATTACCTTACCCTTTTCCAATTAACACCTTGTCTTGTATCTTCCAAAATAACACCTTTTTCTAGCAAAGCCGCTCTAATAGAATCAGCAAGTTGATAGTTTTTGTTTTTCTTTGCTTCTGTTCTTTTTTGTATCATTTCTTCTATACGTTTTACTTCATCTTCATTAATATATTCTGATTCATCTTCATTCTTCAACAAATCTAAGGATAAAACTTGATCAAAATCTTCAATAAGAAATAATTTTTCATTGTTATTTAAATCATCATCCTTCAACATATTATATAAAACAGTAATACCATTTGCTGTATTTAAATCATCTTCAATACAACTTTTAAACTCTTTTTTATATTTATTTACACCATCATTTACTAATTCGTCTTCTCTTTTATTTTTCTTTATAATTTTTATTCTATTTCTTAATTTTAAATATGCATTTTCAGAAGATTTAAGTGAATCAAAGGAAAACGCAAGTTGTTTTCTATAATGAGAATTTAAAACAAAATATCTATATGAAAGAGGATTAAATCCTTTTTTCTCCAACAGAGATAACGTAAGGAATTCTCCACTTGATTTACTCATTTTCCCTTCATTGTCTATTAGAAATTCACCATGCCACCAATATTTAACCCAATCTTTACCTGTATAACTTTCTGTTTGAGCTATTTCATTAGTATGATGAACTGGTATATGATCTACACCTCCACAATGTATATCCATTTGTTCCCCTAAATTTATAAGACTTATTACTGAACATTCTATATGCCAGCCAGGATAACCAACTCCCCATGGTGAATCCCATTTCATTGCTTGATTTTCAAATTTAGATTTAGTAAACCAAAGAACGAAGTCCTGAGGATTCTTTTTATGTACATCTATAGAAACATCATCTCTAGAAGCAGTTCTTAATTGATCTAAATCCATTCCAGAAAGCTTAGTATAATTTTCTACTTTGGTTATATCAAAATACACATTTCCATTAGCTATGTATGTAAAACCTTTATTCTCCAACCCCTCAATAAATCCTATATAATTATTAATATAATCTGTTGCCTTAGCAACTACATCAGCTTTTTTAATATTTAATTTTTCTATGTCAGAAAAAAAAGCATCTGCATAATATTGAGCTAGTTCCCAAACAGTTTTGTTTTCTCTTTTAGCTCCTTTCAACATTTTGTCTTCACCTTCATCTGCATCTGATTCCAAGTGTCCAACATCTGTAATATTCATTACCCTTTTTACATTATATCCAATATATCTTAGAGCTTTTTCCAAAACATCTTCATGTATATACATTCTTAAATTTCCTAAGTGGGCATAGTTATAAACCGTAGGACCACAAGTGTACATTTTAACTAAATTATTATCTATCGGTTGAAAATCTTCTATGGATCTTGATAATGTATTATAAAGTTTCATTAAATCCTCCTATAACAATTATTTATTTTAACGATTGATTACAATTATTAACAATTTACTTACTATAAATTATGTATTACATATTTCTATTTCATTTGTTTTTTCTATTGTATTCTATTGCTCACTAATTAATTCTCTGCTATTCTCCTATTTTTTCTCTTTTGTTATAACATTATATAATAATGAACATATTGTATCAAGTTATTTTTGTTCAAATTTAATATTGTGTTACTTTTTAGCTGTTTAATTTATTCTCATTTTCTAACTATGTAATGTATTTGTAATGGTTTTTTTGTCTATTTATGTTATAATTTCTGTAATTTACAAAGTACATAGTTCTTATACGAGGGAGATGAAATATGAAAAAATTTTTAATATTGCTGTTTCTTATTTTAACTTTTACTATAACTGTTACATATGGCGAAACTATTACAGGTTACACCAATATTTCTAATATAGGTATTTATAACGAGCCTAATTATACTTCTTCAGTAAATGATATTTTAAAATTGAATACCAAAGTTAAAATAATAGAAGAAAATAATGATTGGTATAAAGTTAAAACCGAAGATGGAAAAAATGGCTGGATAGAAAAATATTTTATTAATGTCCCTGCTTCAAGATATGTTGTGAACTATTCTAATTACAGAATCAATATTCGTACATCTCCTACAACCGGTTCTAAAATTGTAGGACAATTATTGCCAAATGAAAAGGCAAAATATATTGATACTTACCATAGCTGGCATATTATTGAATATAATGGTTCAGAATATTATGTAGCTAGTTGGTTAACAAATATTGTTTCTAAGGAGCTAGAAGAAGTGTATCTCTTACATGATATGATAAATATTAGAGATGATGCTTCTACTAATAGTAATATAATTGTACAAGGAAATAAAAATGATTCCTATATTGTTTTAGGTGAAAGTAATGGCTGGTTAAAAGTAGAACTACCAAATAAACAAACTGGTTATGTTGCAGGGTGGCTTACTACCTATGATTTGAATTATTACTCAGAAGGTCATTATGGGTATAAACTTACTTCTGATAACTTGAATTTAAGAACGGGACCATCATCAGATAATGAAAAAATAACTACAATAAAAACAAACTCTTCTGTTAAAGTTATTGCAACAGAAAACGGATGGGATAAAGTTCTTTATGATAATGGACAAGTTGGTTGGTGCAGCAATGATTATTTGAAAACAATTAATCCTTTACGAGGCAAAAAAATTTTACTCGACCCTGGCCACGGAGGAAAAGATCCTGGTGCTATTAGTTTCACAGGGAAATATGAAAAACATATAAATTTAACTGTGGCTTATAAGCTTAAAGATAAATTAGAAAAACTTGGTGCGACAGTTTATATGACGCGAAATGATGATACCTATATTAACAACACAGCGAGAGGTAAAATGGCAGATAATCTTAATGCAGATATATTACTGTCAATTCATCATAACTCGCTGGGAAACAGTGATTACTTTGGTTTATCAACGTATTATAATACTATAAATTACAAAGATACAAAACATGGGTACGATTTAGCAGAATCAATTTATTTAAACGCTGTAACGATTAATGGTGTATATAGAGATGGTATATTAGATAGAAATTATGAAGTGTTGAGAGAAACTAACACCCCTGCCGCTCTAATAGAAATTGGTTTTATGTCAAATCCTAAAGAAGAAATGAATATTCACGACGCAAGTTTTCAAAACCTAATGGTACAAAAGATTGCAGATGGTATAATTGATTATTTCTTAAATTAATAAATAAAGAATATGAACAATTTCTTTATTTCAGCCTGAACGCTAGCTAAGCATCTCATACACTTGAAATTAGAGATCTTAGCTAGCGTATTATAATAATTAAAAACCTTACAAGTTGTCATATAAATAGTTTTGCAAAAATTTCAATTATCAAACTTTCCTTAACTGCTAATGACAATATTTTATTATGTTTTATAAATGCTGGCACATTTTTTGTATACTTCAAAGGACATTCTTTGAACTTACAAACTACTAGATTAAGAAACTCTAACATATTATAGATTTTAAATCTTTCAATATCTTCATATTTATCAGCAATTTGTTCTACTAATCTGATTATAATATCTTGATAATCATTGTTTTCTTTCATTTCAAGGATATTTTCTAATCTAGGCATTATTTTCTCAAATAACATTCTTTCTACTGGTAAGTCCTCATAACCCAATATTATGCCAATATTTCTAATTCTACCTTTTTTAAGTATAATAAACTCTGACATGAATTCTATAAAATTTCCTTTATAAGGATAACAATAATATTTATAACCCTTAAGTTTTTTAAATACTTTCATAGTATCATAATAGCCTAAATTAATAAATTCTTCGGACCGTTCCCTATTGAAGTCTAATGCTCCTATTACACCTCCAAGGCTTTCCACAGGCTGTATATATGTTACTTTAATATTCTTTAACTTTACCTTTTTTACAATGCCTATTGCTAAAGTTCTTACTGCTATAAAATCTGTATATCCTTTTTTTGCAAGTACACCAATTGGTAGATTGTCGTAAAATCCACCGTCTAAATAT
This sequence comes from Sedimentibacter sp. MB31-C6, assembly GCF_035934735.1. NCBI lineage: Bacteria > Bacillati > Bacillota > Tissierellia > Sedimentibacter > Sedimentibacter sp. MB31-C6. The sequence goes on along the minus strand of NZ_CP142396.1, from coordinate 2,620,583 downwards.
TTTTTTCCGTCCATTTCTTCTATTTTAAATGCTGGTAAATTAGCACTTGCTATTAAAAAATCAATAAGTCTGCCATAAGGTATCTCTTCCTTTAAAAGCTCCATTGGTTTTTTATCAGTTAAATTGTATGTTACTATACCAAAATCTTTATCAGATATTCTAATTTTATCTTCATTAATATAAGTTTCCAAAAGGGCTCTGATTTTCGAAGTATCCAACCCTCTATTGTTTAAAATTTCTTTAGAAATATTTAATAAATAGGGGAGATTTATTTCTTGCAAATTAAAAGTTTTTAGATTAATGATGGCACTCTCGTCAATATCAAATAAATCAGAAGAATTTGTTTTATACCAAATATCTTCTAAAATTTTATCATCACCTTGAACCATTAAAGCACCATTTAAAGCACCAATAGAAGTGCCAGAAATACCACCTATTTCAATATTTAATTCCTTTAAAGCTTTATACGCTCCTACATGATAGGCACCTCTGGCTCCTCCCCCTTCTAATACTAACCCATACATTCTTACCACTACTCAATTGATAACAACTTAACTGAGCTTACTCCCTTTATTTTTTTCAATTCTGCAATCATTTCATCAATAGATTGTACAATGTCAGATATATCTAAAGAAACATTAACCGAAGCCTTGCCGTTAATTGGAATACTTTGATTAATAGTCAATATGCTTACTTTTGAACCAGATAAACAATTTAAAACATTAGAAAGAACTCCCTTTTCATGCCTTAACATCATTGAAACTACTGCTTTTCTACCAATTGAGTTTTCATCAGGAGAAAATACATAATCCTTATACTTATAATATGTACTTCTGCTAATGCCAACCCTTTTTACAGCTTCACTTATACCTTTTACACTTCCACTATTAATTAAGTTTCGAGCTTCAATTACCTTATCATACACCTCCGGCAATATTTTTTTACTTACTATTAGATATTTTTTTAGCATTATGCCACCTCTCTTCTTATATTACGGTAACACCGATTTTATCAGATTGTAAAATTTTAATTCTCCAATTATCTTTTAAATTTATTATATTATTTTTTATATTATTTGCAAAATCAATATTTATAATAATGTTCATTAATGTTGGTCCTGAGCCACTAACAAAAAATGCAATTGACCCATTATCTATACAAATTTTTTCTACTTCATCAAATTCATTAATTAATTTTTGTCTATACCTTTGGTGCAATTTATCCTTTAATGATTTATTTATTAATTGCATATTTGCTTCTTCTAATGCCTTTAATAAAACTGCAACTCTTGATAAATTGAATATTGCATCTCTGAAATCTACCTCTTTGGGAAGAAGTTTTCTAGATTCAACTGTAGGCGTTTCAAAATCAGGTATTAATGCACAAAACATCAATTTTTCATTAATATTGTATTTAATACAATATGGTATCCCGTCATCCATCATAGATGCAGTCAATCCTCCATATACAGCAGGAGCAATATTATCTGGATGTCCTTCTATTTTAACTGCAATTTTAAATAATTCATCCTTACTTAAATTACCCTTAAGTAAGGCATTTGCTCCAAATACTCCTCCAACAATACAAGCTGAGCTACTACCAAGTCCTCTAGAAAGGGGTATATTTGTATTCATAGTAATTTTTATTCCCTTTATTTCATAGCCAATTTCTTTAGCTGTATACATAAATGCTTTATATACTAGATTATCTTTATTTTTATATACGTCAAGGCATCCTTCAATTATTAATCCTCTTTCTTTCTCTTCAAAAATATATGTATTATATAAATTCAAAGCAATACCTAAGGTATCAAAACCTGGTCCTAAATTAGCAGTAGAAGCAGGCACCGTTACTTTAACCATTTTAACTTCTCCATTCTTCTGTCATTTTATTATATTTTTATAAACCTATTTCATATTAATAATTGTTATTGTTTTACTATTGTTCTTACATATTCCTCCATTTTATCAATTTCGCATACCTTGTTATGTATCACTGGCTTGTTCTCTAGTCCTTGTAAGTTAGTAGGTATTTCTATTCCTGTTTTCTTAGAAAGCTCGTACATTATTTCAAGTTCTTGTTGCTCTTCAGTATCAAATAAAGCTTTGTAAACACTTCTAGAAAATTTAAAAGGACTTGCTGTAGATAAAACTACACTAATAGTATTATCACCAGTTTCATCTTTATAATCTTCAAGAGTTTTATATGCTACAGCCGTATGTGTATCTAGTAAATAACCATATTTTTCAAATACTTCTTTAATTGTAGTTTCTGTATCTTTAGCAAAAACACATCCTCCATAGAATTCTGAAGAAATTTTATTTTTTACTTTTTCATTAACTTCATATCTACCCTTTAAACTAAGATCATCCATTAACTTCTTCACTTCATTATTGTCTTTATCATATAAGAAATATAATAATCTTTCTAAATTACTAGATACAATTATATCCATAGATGGAGAAATTGTTTTATAAAACTGTCTGTTTCTATCATAAATTCCCGTATTAATAAAATCAAATAATACATTATTTTCATTTGAGGCACATATAAGCTTGTTAATTGGCAACCCCATTTGTTTAGCATAATAACCAGCTAAAATATTTCCAAAATTTCCTGTAGGAACTGAAAAATTAATTTTATCTTTTAACTTAATTATATCTTTTTCTATTAATTTAACATATGTGTAAAAATAATATACTATTTGGGGTATAAGTCTCCCAATATTTATAGAATTTGCTGAAGAAAAAACCTTATTGTATTCCATCAAATTTTCAATCAAATTTTTATCAGTAAATAATTTTTTTACTCCAGATTGAGCGTCATCAAAATTTCCTTTTATAGCGCATACATGCGTATTTGATCCTTCCTGTGTAACCATTTGAGCTTTCTGAACTTGACTAACTCCGTTTTCAGGATAAAAAACTATTATTTTTGTACCTTTTATATCCTTGAATCCCTCTAAGGCAGCCTTCCCTGTATCTCCTGAGGTTGCAGTAAGTATTATTACTTCATCCTGTCTATCATTCATCTCATAAGACGCTGTTATTAAATGCGGTAAAATTGAAAGTGCTACATCTTTAAAAGCGGAAGTAGGACCATGAAACAATTCAGTAATATAACACCCTCCTACCTTTACAACAGGCGTTATTTCTTCTGTACTGAATTTTTTAGTATAAGCTTTTGATATACAATCATTGATTTTTTCTTCTGGAAAATCATCAAGCATTAATTTTAACACTTTTCGTGAAATTTCTGCGTAGCTTTTATATAGTAACTTTTCTATATCTATTTTTTTATCCTTTAAATTTCTCATAACAAATAATCCACCATCATGGGCAATACCATTTAATACAGCTTCTGAAGCAGTTACCTTTAAATTTGAATTCCTAGTACTTTCATAACTCATCAGCATCTCTATTCCTCCAAGTCAAGTTATCTTTAATACATTGCGCCTATATCTCCTCCAAATGAAGTGAAGGCGTTTTTTCCTACGTTATATATAATATACTGTTCTCAAAATTATTACAAGTGTTTTTTTATAAAAAACATTTTGATGTTGCATTCTAATCTCTTATATAGTATAATTGCAAGTATTAATTTGACAGAAGGAGTATATATGAAAATAGGATTGTTAGGTTTCGGAACAGTAGGGTCCGGAATATATGAAATAATATCACAAAATAAGAACTTTCAAGAAAAGGAAATTGTAATAAGCAAAATTTTAATTAGAAACAAAAATAAAATCAAATTAAATCAAATGACAATAAATCCTGATGATATATTTGAAGACGATAACATAGATTTAATAGTAGAAGTTATGGGTGGCATACAACCAGCTTATGAATACATATTAAAATCATTAAATTCCGGAAAACACGTTGTTACAGCAAATAAAGCTGTAGTATCTAAGTATCTCAATGAATTTACTGAAGCAGCAAAAAGAAATAATGTAGCATTTTTATACGAGGCAAGTGTATGCGGAGGTATTCCTTGGCTAGATTCTTTAAAACGTGTAAAAAGAATTGATGAAATATCTGAAGTATCTGGTATATTTAACGGAACTTCTAATTTTATACTTTACAATATGTATGATAAATCATATGATTTTAATGATATATTAACAATAGCTCAAAAAAAAGGTTATGCTGAAGCAGATCCTTCTGCAGATATAGATGGTATTGATATACAACGAAAACTTGCAATTACTTCATCTATAGCATTCCAAAGCATTGTAGATGAAGAAAACATACCAACCCATGGTATTAGAAATATAACAAAATCTGACATTAACTACTTTAAAGAAAAAAAATTAATACTAAAATTATTAGCATTAACTATAAAAAGGAAGAACGAGTACTGTTCCAGTGTTGAACCTGTATTATTTAAAAACAATACTATTGAAGCAAATATAAATGATAACTTCAATATAGGAACTCTTGTTGGTGAAACAATAGGTGTACTTAAATTCTATGGTCAAGGGGCAGGAAAGCTTCCTACAGGTAATGCAATTGTACAAGATATTCTAGATATTTATACAAAGAAAGATTTAATAAACTGTAGTAATTTTGAAAGAAAATTAATCTGCAATCCTCAACTCATAAAAGGAAAGTACTATGTTCGATATACAAATAAAAAAGTTACAGAATTATTATTAGATATTTTAGAAAATACCTTTAAAATTTCTTCAGCTCAGGGTGGAATAACAAAAGAAATAACATTAGAAAAAGCACAAAATATCTTTAATAAAATAAAATCTATCGATAACAAATTCTTCTTTGCAAGATTCAGTTAATTTATGATAGAATAAAATAGATCGTTGTAAACAATTCTGAAAAATAGTTTAGAATTAAATGAACTTATTCAAATTTTTTATTCAATATAGTAATTCTCAACGGAGGAATCATGAAACACATTAGTATTTTAGGTTCAACAGGCTCAATAGGTACCCAAACTCTTGATGTAGTTAGAGAACACAAAGAAAAGTTAAATGTATGTGCGATAACTGGAAATAACAACATTGATTTACTAGAAAAACAAATACTAGAATTTTCACCTGAGCTATGTTGTGTTATGAAAGAAGAAAATGCATTAAAATTAAAAAAGAGACTTCCCTCAAATATCAAAACAGAAATTATCCATGGTATGAATGGACTTATAGAATCTGCAATATATTACAAAAGCGAAATTATTGTAACTGCAATATCCGGAATGATAGGATTAAAACCTACCGTAGCAGCTATTAAAAAAAGTAAAACTATTGCATTGGCTAATAAGGAAACATTAGTTACGGGAGGAAAATATATAATTAATTTAGCTAAAAAATACAACTCTCAAATTCTTCCCATTGATAGCGAACATAGCGCCATATTTCAATGTTTAATGTCTAATCATAAAAAAACTATAAATAAAATTATCTTGACAGCTTCTGGAGGACCTTTCAGAGGAAGAAGTATAGAATACTTAAAAAATGTAACTTTAGAAGATGCTTTAAATCACCCTAATTGGTCTATGGGGAAAAAAATAACCATAGATTCTGCAACATTAATGAATAAAGGCTTAGAAGTTATTGAAGCTAAATACTTGTTTGATGTAAAACCAAAGCAAATTGAAGTTGTAGTACATCCTCAAAGCATTGTTCATTCAGGAATAGAATACTGGGATCATTCCACAATAACCCAGTTAGGTATGCCTGACATGAAAGTACCTATACAATTTGCCTTGTTTTATCCTGATAGAATAAAAAATAGTTTTAAAAGCTTATCCTTATTAGAAATTGGGCAGTTAACCTTTGAAAAAGCAAATCTAGAAGTATTTAAATGCCTCAGACTTGCTTTTGATGCACTAGATATAGGCGGTACAATGCCAACAGTTCTTAATGCTGCAAATGAAGCTTTAGTTAATTTATTTTTAAATAGAAAAATAAGTTTTTTAGATATTGGAGACATAAATGAAAGGATTATGCAAAAGCACAATCCAAAAAAAATAGAAACAATAGAAACAATCTTAGAAGCAGAAGAATGGACAAAACGAGCCATAAGTTCGTTTTAGTCCAGCATTTCCTTTATAGCCCTATTATTAATATCATCATTTACATTTACTATAACAACATCAATCCCTATTCTAATTATCTCATCCCATTTAACTCTTTTTGATGTGGATTTACCTAGAAATCCCATAAATTTACTTGCTTCCTCTATATAAAATGCTGATATACTGCCTTTTTGAGTATCAATTTCCACATCGTCGAATCTACCCATTACCTCACCATTTTTTATGTTTATAACCTCTTTATCAAGTAGTTCCCAATAACTGGTCAATTAGCATTCCCCCAATTAAAAAGTCACAATTAAGATATATTAATATACAATATGTACTATATATCATAATTATGACAATCTGATTAATTTTTAAAACCCTTTTTTAGTTGAGTTAGTGCAGATTTTTCTAATCTTGAAACTTGCGCTTGTGATATTCCAATTTCTTCAGCTACTTCCATTTGAGTTTTTCCCTTATAAAATCGCATATCAACAATTTGCTTTTCTCTATCCGAAAGATTACTTATACTATCCTCCAAAGTTATTTTTTCAACCCACTTTTCATCAGTATTTTTCTCATCTTTGACTTGATCTACTACATATAAAGCATCCCCGCCATCATTGTAAATTGGTTCAAACAATGAAACTGGTTCTTGTATAGATTCTAATGCAAATATAATTTCTTCCTTATCAACACCAATTTCAGCAGCTATCTCTGTAATTGTTGGTTCCTGGGAATTTACTGTAGTAAGTCTTTCTCTTACTTGTAACGCTTTATACGCTGTGTCTTTCATTGATCTTGAAACCCTAATAGAATTATTATCTCTTAAATAACGTCTAATTTCACCTATTATCATTGGCACAGCATATGTAGAGAATCTTACATCTAGTGACAAATCAAAATTATCAATAGCCTTTATTAAACCGACGCAACCAATTTGAAACAAATCGTCTACAGGCTCATTTTTATTATTAAACCTTTGAATTACGCTTAAAACAAGCCTTAAATTACCATTAATAAACTCTTCCCTCAGCTCGTTATCGCCTTCTTGAATTTTCTTAATCATATCCCTCATATCCGAAGGTTTAATTGTTGGCAACTGAGAAGTATTAACGCCACATATTACTACTTTGTTTATCATCGTCGTTTTTCCCCTTTAATATATTATCCCCCTTATATGATTATTTCCCTGCATATACTTTTTATACTGCTTTACTTATTTCCTTTTTCAGCCTATTCAGTATCTTTTTTTCAAGACGTGATATATATGATTGGGAAATTCCAAGCATATCAGCAACTTCCTTTTGTGTAAAACTCCTAGAATTATTTAATCCAAACCTTAATTTCATTATCATATATTCTCTTTTATTTAATTTTTTTATTGAATCCTTAAGTAAATTTAAATCAACTTCATTTTCCATATCTCTAAAAACAATATCCTCTTCTGTCCCTAAAATATCCGATAAAAGAAGTTCATTACCATCCCAGTCAATATTCAAAGGTTCATCCAATGAAATTTCTGTTTTAGCTTTTCCTACACGTCTTAAATACATTAAAATTTCATTTTCAATGCATTTTGAAGCATAGGTAGCAAGTTTAATATTTTTTTCTACCTTAAAAGTGTTTACAGCCTTAATCAATCCAATTGTACCTATTGATATTAAATCTTCAACATTAATACCTGTAGACTCAAATTTTTTTGCCAAATAAACGACAAGTCTCAGATTATGTTCTATAAGTGTGTTTTTAGCTTCATCCGAGTCTTTTAACTTACTTAATATTTCTTTTTCTTCTTCATGTGATAAAGGCGGCGGAAGTGTATCACTTCCTCCTATATAAAATATATCCTTTGCAATTTCTACCTTATCTATTACATAATTAATTAGTTTTCTTAAAAAAATATTAAAATAAAATTGCCTTTTCATTTACAGCATCACTCTCCCAATCCAGTAATTTTTTAAACAGCAGCGCTTCATAATCTTCATTCTTACTTATCTTTTGTGGATAAATACCAATGATAGCATCTGCATTTATGATATTTTTATCATTACTTAAGATTGTAATATCATCTGGCACAACACATACCATTTGTTCTTTTTCACTACTAATAGTATTGTACTTCACAACTCTAATTCTGAGTTTACTATTTTTTTCTAAAAAAAGATTTCGATAATTTTTTTCACTATCATTATAAAAATCTAAAATCTCTTTTTTTACTTCTTCTCCTAACATTTCACTTAAGCATTCAATATTAACTATAATTACGGGTTTACCAGTAATTGGATCAACAAGTTCATTTCCTGTATCAATAAAAGCAGTCAAAGTTTTTATTTTATTGTTTAACTTTATTGTTACTTTACGCATATAATTGCTTTTATTCATTCTACTTTTAATTTCACTAAAAAAAATCCTTAAAGCTACATAACCAGTAAACATTGATAGAATAATAATATTTACAGTAAGTCTATCAAAAGTAAGATAATATAAAGAAGTAATAATTCCAACCATAATAATAGTAACAATATAAAAGCATATTATTACCTTTATATTTGTAATCAAGCTTTTGGAATCATACGCTACCATAATCATCAAAATCGATACACTAAATTTAACTATGAAGTATGTCATAAATTCTTTGCCAATAAATGCTGTAAGTATTACGTAAATTGCCCCTAGTATAGAAGCAACAATTAATCTTTTATATACTATTTTTCTTTTAATTAGTTTTCCAGTTATATATAATAGTATAAAATCAATTAAGAAATTCTCGGCAAAGATATATTCAATATAATATTCCATCTATATCCCACAATCGTTTTTAATCAGTAACAATATTCATTATAGAGTACTAATAGAAAATATTTTGTCATAACATGTCTTCAAAAATAAAAAAATACGAAACTATTAATGAATAAAGTTTCGTATTGATATATATGTACTTATTAAAATTATGCTTTAAATATTTCTATCATTTCCTTTAAAGTTTTACTTTTTTCAAACCCACGTTTTAATTCCAGTGACTTAGAAGTGTCTCCTATTAATATTCCCCCAGATAAAGCTCCATCCAAAAAGTACATTTTTTTATAGCCTTTGTCATTATTTATTTCAAATTCATCGTAATCTTTGTTGTTATTAGTTCCTATATCTCCTATTGAAAATACACTTGTATTAAATGCATTCATAGTTGTTGAAGGTATTATTTGCTCATATATATATTTATCTCCTGTTGCATTTATTCCAGCAGCCTTGCCCTGTTCTAAAGCCTCACTCCATAAAGCATAATTTATACCATTATACTCTGCACAATCACCACAAGCATATATATTTGAAAATGTAGTTTCCATCTTTTCATTTACTACAATAGCCTTATTAATTTCTATTCCTGAGCCTTCAGCTATTTTACTATTAGCTCTTACTCCTGTTGATATAATGACTATTTCTGTTTCAATTGTTTCTCCATCATTTAGTAGTATTCCAGATACTTTATCATCGCCCTTTATTTCTTTAGTGGCCGAATTCGTTCTAAATCTAACTCCTGCTTCATCAATTTTTTCTTCTAATATGTTTGATGCATCCGCATCAAGCTGTCTAGACAATATTCTGTCAGACATTTCTAATACAGTTACTTTAAGTCCTAGTTTATTTAACCCGTCAGCCATTTCTAGCCCTAGAATTCCTCCACCTATAACAGCAGCTGTTTTCTTTCCATTTGCGTATTCTTTTATGTTTTTTACGTCCTTTGCATATCTAAGTGTAAATACGCCTTTCTTATTACTACCTACAATAGGAGGTATAAACACTTCTGCCCCAGAAGCAATTATTAGCTTTGTATATTCTATATTATCACCATCAGTAAAAACTACTTTTTTATTTTTTGGCTCTATTTTTTCAACTTCTCTATTAAGCATTACTTTTATATTGTTTTTCTCATACCATTCATCCTTCTTAATTGAGATAGACTGTATTGTTATGTTACTATCACTGAGAATTTTTGACAACCGAGGTCTATAGTATCCTTTAACATCTTCTTTAGAAATAATTATAATATCACTTTCTTTATCTCTTTTTCTAATTTCAACGGCAGCTCCCATTCCTGCTCCGCTACATCCAATAATAATATACTTTTCTTTTTTATCTATGTATTGGCAATTATTCATATGTCAAACCCTCCAATTTAGTATGAGTTACTATTTATCAACAGCCGGAACTTTACCAGATAAAACAGCTTTTCCAAATTCAACACCAAATTCATAAACTTCTTTTAACTGTTCATCTGATGGTTTAAATCTTACCTTTATACCATTCCCAAAAATTTTCATTCTTATTTGCTTTAGTCTTTCCATTATATGGGGAACACCTTCGCCACTCCATCCATATGAACCAAACGCTGATGCAATTTTATTCTTATATACAGGAGGATACATGCTAATTAAAAGTTCCCATATCGGTTCTAAAGCTTCACCTACCATAGTAGGAGTTCCAAATAATAATCCATCTGAGCAATATGTTCGTTCAAGAACTTTATCTTTCTTTTCAGTGACCATATCGTAAATTTCAACTTTTATGTTATTTGTCATAACACCCTTTGCTATTTCTTCTGCTAATTCCTTAGTATATCCATAAGCAGATACATAGGGTATTACAACTAATTTACTATCTGATTCATTTTCAGTTGATAATTCTTTAGATAAATTTATAATTTCCCAAGGATTTTCATCAAGTACAGGTCCGTGTCCTGTACATACCATTTCTATTTGCAAACCTTCTATCTTATTTATAGCTTCTATAAAGAATTTTTTAAACGGCGCAAGAATATTATCAAAATAGTATTTAAATGCCTTCATATAATCTTCCTTATTCATAACAGTACTTAGTAAAACAGTATCTATAGAATAATGTGCACCAAAGGCATCGCACGAAAATAATAATTTATCTTCCTCTATATAAGAAAACATTGTATCTGGCCAATGAAGAAATTTTGCATCAAAAAACTTAAAATTCTTATCTCCTAAAGACAATTCATCTCCATCCTTTACAACTAATGAGTTGAATTCTCTATTTGCAATATGTTTCATAAATTCAATTGCAGTTTTAGAACCAACTAATTGTATATTTGGATTCATTCCTAATATTTTTTCTATTGAACCAGAATGATCGGGTTCTGTGTGGTTTAAGATTATATAGTCTATATCATTAACATTAATATCTAATTCTTTTAGTTTTCCAATATATTCGTCAAAAAACTTAAACTTAACAGTTTCAATTAAAGCCGTTTTTTCGCTTCCTTTCACTAAATATGAATTATACGACGTTCCAAATTCAGTACGCATTATAATGTCAAACACTTCAAGTTCAGGGTCTTGACTTCCTATATAATAGATATTGTCCTTTAATTTTAAAGATTTCATAATTCCTCCTAGTAATTCTTATCCTAAATATATTTTATTTTTACCCATATTTTTCAAGGTTAAACATTATTTGATATACCTAATTAACTGACACCAATGAAATTAGAATTTAATTTTTAAAACATTATTATAATACATCAAAAGTATTAGGAGTAAAATCATCACTATCTCTTAATTTTTTCAATTTTGTAACTAATTTATCCTTATCCTGATTTAATGTTCCTGCTTGATTAACATGATTAGATACATGATTTGCCCTAAATATACAATTCGTCAATTCCATATTTTCCAACATAATTATATTTTCGTCTAAAACTTGTAGGGGAGTCAATAAATGAAATTTACCTTGTTTTAAATCTTCTTCTAACTCAGTCCCTTTTTCTACAACTAATCTAAGTAATGAAAAATAATGAGGATTAATAGCAGATATGACCTTTGCAGATTCAATAGCATGTTCTTCCATAAGCTCAACTCCACCTAACCCTGATATTATCATACAAGATAATTTAAATCCTGATTTTACTGCTTTCTGACCTGCTTCAATCATTTCTTGCTGATTAACACCTTTATTCATCATTGATAGTACTTTATTTGATCCACTTTCAACTCCCATATATAGAAGTTCTAAACCTGCTTCTCTAATAGTTTTTAATTCTTCCTCTGATTTTCTTACGATATCTTTAGGTCCTGAATAAGAACTAATCCTCTTTGCCGTTGGAAATTCATCTTTAATTTTTTTAAGAATATTAAGTAGTTTTTCTGTTTTTAAACACAGTACATTTCCATCTGCTAGAAAAATCCTTTCAGGATCTTTATAATAAGTCTTTAACCATTCAATATGTTCTGTTATTTCTTCTTTGGATTTTAATCTAAAGTCCTTACATTTATACATATAGCAAAATCTGCATTTATTGTGAGAACAACCTTCTGTAATTTGAATTATTAAACTTCTAGCCTCACTTGGAGGTCGATATAGTGGTTGTGTATACATTGTTTTCCATTCCTTTCCATGATATAGTTAGCTTTAATTAAGCACAATATATATTCTTGTCATATTAAAGCAACTCTAATATATTATTTTCTAATGATAAACTCAAATCGAAACTTTTAATTTTTTCATTGTTAAATTTAATATAAACTATATTATCGTTTATATCAATAACTACTCCATTTCCAAACTTATTATGACTAACCTGTTTTCCTACATGAATATTCCTATCTCTAATGTTGTTTTTTTTATTAGAATTAATAAGTTCATTTACAAATAATGAAGGAACACCTGGCACTAAAATCTTTAAAACCTTTTTTGCCCTAGTCATACCTACGTAAAATATACGCCTTTCTTCTTCTAAAAACTTTTCATATTCTTTATGGGACATATTTTTTCTATCTAAAGGGAATTCTCCATCTATATTATCAATCATATATACATAATCATATTCTAAGCCCTTCGCACTATGAATTGTTGTTAATGTAATATTTGATTCTTTGTTTATAGAAGCATTTTTTATTATTTCCTGTAATTTATATATTTTATTAATAAACTCTTTTATGTTATCACAATTCGAGCCTATTTCGTCTAATATTTCTAGTATATGCAACGAATTAGACATATTGTTACGTCCTTCTTCCTGCATTCTTTCTATATAATTCATATATTCCAAGTCTAACTTTATAAATCTTATTATATCTTTTGGTTTTAACTTGTTTATATAGTTTATATCTCTTCTAAAAGTATCTATCCTATCATAAACATAATAATCTAACCCTCTTATATTATTTAAAATATCAAATACAGTCATATCAAAATTAGGATTTTCCAGAACCCTTTTACACATACTTTTAGTAAAATATGTGTAACTTTTATAATAAATTCTTGCAAAAGCCTCTCTATCTGTAGGATCTAAAGATAAGTTTAGAAACGCCAATATATCTTGCAAAACAACACTATTAAAAAACTTAGTTTTATCTTCTTTAATATAAAAACTTAAATTGTTTTCATAAAGACTATTAGCTAATATCATTGCTGACATATTGTATCTATATAGAATACCTATTGAAGCTTTACCTTTTATGTTTAATATATCATTAACTATGTATTTTGACTGTTCTCTTCTACTTTGAACCTTGGAAATATTAATTTCTTTTTCTTGAGGATTTTCTGTAGTAATAGCTTTAGAATATCTGTTTTTATTTCCTTGAATAAAATTTTTCGCACCATTAACTATATTCTTATCACTTCTGAAGTTATTATCTAAATAAAAAATTTTACCTTCTTTATAAATATCTTTAAATTGAAACATAAAGTCAGGATAACTACCTCTAAAGGAATAAATTGATTGATCGTCATCTCCTACCATAAATAAATTATTACCGGATATTAATTTTATTATTTCATGTTGTATTTTAGAAGTATCCTGCATTTCGTCTATTTGTATATATTGATATGTATTTTTAATCTTATCTCTGATTAAATTAGATTTAAAAAGTATTTTATATGCATACAATAACATATCATCAAAATCAATTAGTTTGTTTTGTGATTTATAATTACGATATTTGTTGTATATTAGATCAAATTCTTTTATATCGATACCATAGTCTTTATATTCTGATGGTTTCAACATCATATTATTTATATATCCAATTGAAGAAGCTAAAGTTTCAATTTCTTCATCACTAATATAATTAAAATATGATTTGGAATAATGAGATTTAAGTATTTCACCTAATATTTGATAATTATTAGTTAGTAAATTAAATTCAATTCCTTTACTTCTATAAAATTCTTTTACGATTTTATAAGCAAACGCATGAATAGTTGAAAATTCTGTTTGATATTTATACTTGTCACCAAAGTATAATTGAAATCTATTTTTCATATCTGATGCTGCCATTTTAGAAAATGTTATAGTCAATATTTTTTTATTGCATTTCCTTTCATACAACAATCTTCCAGCTCTTGATATTATAACTGTAGTTTTACCTGAGCCTGCAGTAGATAAAACCAGGGCATTGCCCTGGTCAAAAGAAACAGCATATCTTTGTTGTTTATTCAATTCAACATTATAAGCTTTTTTAAAGTATTCAAAATATTCCATATTACACCCGTTAAGATTAATCTTCATTTATAACTTTATCAAAAACCTCTGCAGCTCTTAATTTTACAGGATTACATTTTTCAGCTTCACTTCTATGATGTTCCTTGATGTAATCGCAATTCAACGATCCAAATTCATTTTCAAATTCTTCTACTAATTTCTTAGTCATTTCTTTCATTTTTTCATTTGTTGTTGGTAATTCTTCTGCATATAACACACCTAAAGCAGCAACAGCTCCAAGTAGAGCTCCACAAGTTTTTTCAGATTGAATACCACCTCCAAAAGGACATATAGCCTTAATAGTATTTTGCTCTATACCAAGGTTGTACTTTTCATTTGCAGCCATTAATAATATTTCTGCACAATTTAAATGATATAGTGGTCTTTCTTCTTCACTATATTCAAGTTCTTTTTTATTTATTTTATCTACAATTTTCTTCATTAGTTACTCCTTTTTAGAAATACGTAAGCAAGCTTAAAAATGTGGTAGCGACCATTCCTATAGCTAGTATTAGACATATAATCCTTACAATATTGTTAGCTTTTTTATTATACTTGTTCATAATATTCCTCCAATATTATTATACTTTAAACATCATTCTATTTCAACGAAATGAGGAATATGCCCTCTCCGCGAAAAGCTAAATTAATACCCTCTGTCTATTGAGTAGAAGATATCTTTTTGTCTCTTATATTTTAACATAATTATTATAATTTTAAAAGGTTGAAGTTAGATATTTATTATATAAAATACATAAGTTGAGACCTTTGTTTATAAAAGTTATATCTTGATAATTTTACGAAACACCTATATAATATGTTAATAACATAATTCTAGAAATTCCATAACTATTTTGAGCAAAAGAGGATTTTAAATGACAAATTCAAACCTTAGTTTAACAAAGAAGAAAAAACTATTTTACATTATTTATATTATAATTTTTATTTTATTAGTCATAAATGTAATGGAATTTATTATAGAACCCATTGGTTATGTTAGGCCAGATTATAATAAAAAAGAAATATATACTATACTTACAAAAGAAGAATTGTCTGATGAAGATTATAAAATTCTGTTTTATCAAACAGGGCTTGGAAAGGTTGCTATTGATGAACTCCTTAAAAATAAGGAAAGTGGTATTTCAGAAATACTACAATTTCAAGATAACTTTTTTAAAGAAAGTAATGTATACTGTGAAAAAATAGGAATAATTACAAGTCAAGAATCTTTTATTGATGATAAAGGGGAAAAAACATATAACTTTAATTTAGCACCCTATAAAAACGGCTATGTATTAGTAACCAAGGCAACACATTCTCTTGGATGGCGTCACGGTCATGCTGCAATAATAACAGATTCAGAAAAAGGAAAAACTCTGGAAGCCATTATACTTGGTAGTAACTCACAATTTCAAAATATAAATAAATGGCGAATGTATCCTTCCTTTATAATGTTAAAATTAAAGGATACTCATCAAGATTCCTTAGATAAAATAGCGGATTTCGCTGTAAACAATTTAAATAACATCCCTTATAGTTTAACAATTGGATTGACTAGCAGCAAAAACCCGAAACCTGAAATTATTAAAGGAACCCAGTGTTCCCATTTAGTATGGTACCCATTTATGCAGTTTGGTTATGATATAGACTCTGATAAAAATTGGTTAGTTACACCAAAAGACATTGCAAACAGTGATTTATTTGAAGTAGTTCAAATATTTGGAGTGAATCCAGATGATATCTGGCCTTAGATTATTACTCAATCTCATATCCAATTACTATTTTTGATATGAGATTTAACAAATAAATCCTCAAAGAAAAATCTAAAGAAAATAATTGTTGCAATTATTAAACATATTGTTTCTGATATAAATGAAGATATCCAAATTCCACTTTCACCAAATATACTAGACATAAAATATAGAGAAGCTACAATAACAACTAATCCTCTTCCCGTTGAAATAATCATTGAATATAATGGTTTTTCTATAGCTGCGTAAAATCCAATAAAAACTATATTAAATCCAAGTACTAAATATGAAAGAATGTACGTTCTGAAGGATTTAATTGAATATAAGAACAAAGCTGAATCTTCCTTACTAATAAATATTTCATTAATTTGTTCAGCAAAAATCATACACATAACATATACACCTATCGAAATTATTGCAACTGTTTTAACTGCAGTCTTTAGAAGAAATGTATATGTTTTTTTATCATCCCTGCCATAATAATAACTTACTAAAGGTTGAGTGCCCTGAGAAATTCCCATCATGGTCATAATTACTATATTGCTAATATACATTATTACAGTATATGTTATAATACCAATATCCCCTATATTTAATAAAATAGTCCTATTAAAAACGAAAGTTATAAAACCTGCAGAAAATTCTGTTACAAAATCCGACAGACCTATTGGAATAACTTTCCCAATTAATGAAATATCAAATTTAAATAATACAAATTTTAATTTAGAATCTTTCCTACTAAAATGCCACACATATGCAATAGTTGCAAATATATGTGAAAAGCCAGTGGCAAAAGCCGCCCCTTTGATACCAACATTGTATTTAATTACTAATATATAAACAATTAATATATTAGTTACCGCAGAAATACAAACTCCTATAGTTGCAAGTCTTGGACTTCCGTCAGTTTTAACTAATACTTCAAAATAGTATGACACCATAATAAATACAGTGAAAAATGATACAATTCGTAAATATTCAATTACATATGATATTGTTCTTGTTGTAGCTCCCAAAAAATATGCTATTCTATCAAGATTAATTAAAACAATCACTGTAACTACAATGCTAATTATAATAATAATTACTAAACTCATTGTAAATATTTCACTAGCTTTTTTTGTTTCCTTATTTCCTAGGTTTATTGAAGCAATTGTAGATGTCCCTACGGCAAATAAAAGAGATACGGCAAAAGCTGCATAAACATAAGGTATACTAATATTTAAAGCAGCAAGCGCTAATTCATTTACTCCTTTTGCAACAATTACTCCACTAATCATTGTGTAAACGGAAAATATCCACATTGCTAATACAGATGGTATTACATACTTGAAATATTTCCTTCCCATCTTCCTCACCTCTCTACTATAGTATAAACTATAGTATCATGCTAAGGTCAAGAACTAATATAAAAAGAGTTGCTTCGCAACACCCGCTAGGGGGACCTATGTCCCCCTTCGGCGTAAAAATGCTTTATTAAAGCATTTTTACTGAGCACCCCCCCTTAACGGCAAGGACGTTCCGTCCTTTGCAATCCTCGTTTTTTATTATATAGGAAAGGAGAACTTTCCTATATAAAAAAAAAGCATCCCTCTAGGAAATGCTCTTTCTAAAAATTATTCTTCATCATCGTCTTCACAGCCACAAAGACATTCACTATCATCTTCATCATAATACTCTTCGTCATCAAAATCAAAATCATAATCGTCTACATCATAATCATAGTCAAAATCATCTTCTTCTTCGATTTCTATATCTCCGAATAATTCTTCTTCTACTGTTGTTAAATCTTCATCAACTAAGTCCAAGAACTCATTCATTTCTTCTTGTTCTTCAACTATATCGCTCATTCCATCTGCTATCTCTTCAACAACCTCTAATAAAGCATTAAACAATTTACCTTCTTTGGTATCATCTTTAACATCCAATCCATCAGCTAAACCTCTTAAATAAGAAATTTTTTCATACAAAAAATCCATGATATTCCTCCTATACTCTTGATAGATATTCACCTGTTCTGGTGTCTATCTTCACTTTATCTCCTATTTCAACAAAAAGTGGTACCGTAATTACTGCACCAGTTTCAGTTGTAGCAGGCTTATTAGCACCAGTTGCAGTATCACCTTTAAATCCAGGTTCAGTTTCAACAATTTCCAACTCAACAAAGTTTGGAGCTGCTACTTCAAATGGCTTGCCTTCATAAAATCTCATTGTTGCTATTTCATTTTCTTTTAAATATATGATAGCGTCAGCAACCTGTTCTTTATTTAACGGAATTTGTTCAAAAGTTTCTAAATCCATGAAATAGTACAATTCACCATCGTTATATAAATATTGCATATCCTTTGTTTCAATATGCGCTTTTGGAAATTTTTCAGTAGGGTTAAATGTTTCTTCCCTAATCGCTCCTGTTATAATGTTTTTTAATTTAGATCTAACAAAAGCAGCTCCTTTTCCTGGTTTAACATGCTGGAAATCTACAATTTGCCATAAACCATTGTTCCATGAAATGGTTATACCCTTTTTAAAATCATTTGCTGAAATCATACTGATCTGTCTCCTCCTTAGTGTATATTATAACCAGCTGAATGCTGCTTATTCTTTAATAATTGTTCTACCTGTTGTAGGGACTATTGTAACTTTTTTGCTCTCATTTGTCTTTGTATCAAGAATAGTAAAGGTACCTGCATTTATAGGTGTTCCTCCATAAGTAAAACCAAAGGGTGATTTATTGTTATAGTTAATTTTATATCTTTCAGTAAAACATATTTTTTTTACTAAGATTAATTTCTTTCTTATGTAATATTCTCCTTTGTTTTTATTAATATCAATTTGGTAACCAGCTTCAGGGTATTTCATAGTCTCCATTTGTACAAATCTAACATCTGCTATAAATTCAGCTGCCATCTTATCCATATAACCTAAATCCATATCAACCATTGGAATTGCTATAGTCATTATAATAGATAAAATAGAGATTACCAAAATTACTTCAATAAGAGTAAAACCATTATCATTCATATCCCAATACCTATTTTATAAATTTATTAAGCGTTTGTCAATCTATTTATTTCTAGTAAATGTATATTATAAAATGTAACACTAATTATCTATTTCTCATACAAATCAATTGTTCTGACTCATATTTTTGTTCATCCTTTATAAAATTGATTTTAATTATTATTGCTCTAGCTTCACTTAAGGTCATATTTTCTGGAATAGGTCTTACCCTTACCTCTTTTATATATGTACCTAATTCCGAATTAGCTGAACTAAAAGCATCTCCTTTACCATAAAATAATTTATTATTACGATATTCAAAGATATAACATTCATTATTATCGTCACCATAACGAAATGACAACCTTGTAACAATTTGTTCTCCAGAAATGTTGTTTATTTTCACAGTACCGTTCTGTGCTAATTCTAAATATGATGATTCTAAAATCTTATTGTTCATAAAATTCAAGATATAGTAAGCTTGAAATCGAATCTCTGCATCATTACTTATTTTTCTATAATTTGTAAAATTAAATATTAAAAAATTAATTGATAAACATATAATAATACTAAGCAATCCTAAAGCTATAATTATTTCAATTAATGTAAACCCTTTTTCTTTTGTAATCATAGTAAATTCCTTATTTACATATTTGCCAGTTGTCTATACTTAACAAATCCAATAATTTAAGGTCATTAGATTTAACTTCATAAAAACTTGGCACAACTATAATAAAATCTGCAGATATTATTTTTTCAATTCCCCTACCTGAAATGTATTTCGAACTCACCTTTACCAAGAGTCTATTATTATCAAAAGCTAATATATCCTTATTCGTTACTTCAATATAAGTATTCGGATAATTATAATTCTTTTTTACAATTTTATTTATAATATTTTTTTTAAAATTATTATAAAATATATTTTCACCTTCTATTTGGTTAGAAGGATTTTCATTAATAAAATCATCAGCTGTTTTTTCTGATTCCTCTATTGTCGTTTCTATTAAATAATAAATATCAACATAGGCGTAATTCAAGCCATTTTCTGACATGTAAAATGTTCGCTTGATTTCTGAGTTGGATTTTCTAATTTCATATTGAGTCATCGTTACACTCATAATGGATAGTCCTGTGACTGATATTAATGAAATTATTATAACTAATAAAATCAAAGTGGAGCCCTTATCATTTTTAATCATATCTAACCCCAAAATCAATAATTACCTAAACAACTCTCAAATCACTTTTTAATATATGATTTTCGTTCCTTCTAAGTAATTAACAATTTCTCCTTCATCCATAATTAGTATCTCAATCTTATATAAAAGTCCATTACTATCAGGAGTAATTTTTATTATAACCCCAAATGTTTCATCATCTTGTTCAATTTCTCTTTCATATATACCTTTTATATTATTATATGGATATTTTATTGTATCGATATATTCCATTGCTTTAATTTCTTCCATATAATATTGAGCTTGACTTAAGGTTTTATATTCAAAATCACTTTTATTATTTATTTTCATAGCAAATAAAAACATAGACATTAAAGGACAAATTACTATGCCTAAAACTGCAATAGATATTATAATTTCTACTAAAGTCAAACCTTTATCGTTAATAATATTATTCCTAATCAAAACTTTACCCTCTATTATCAATCAATAGACATTAAAATTCCATAGAAATTCATTTCAATGATTCCATCAACTACTTCATTTTCAGAAAAAAAGATGCTAGCACTTATAATTGCAAAATCAATTTCATTATTTTGAAGAGAATCCAGTAACAATAAAAAATTATTATACGTAGATTTGAATTCCATTTTCACATTTATTATTGTAACTAATTCTTCATTTATTTCTTCATTGTTATCTATTACTTCATTAAAATTAATATTCTCTACCTTTATATCACATAAAGATAAGTGTTCATTTAATATATTTATCACATCTTCTTGATTAATACTTGATAATACTTTCAAACATTTTATATCACTAATTAATTCTTTTTCCCTTCTTTCATAATAATTTTTCAACTTTAAATTTTCTAAAATATTTTCATATTTTAATCTCACAATACTATATTCTTCTTGAATATAATTTGTATTACTTTTAAATAACATTAATTCAGTAACTATAATTATTATTATAAGAGCGACTATTATTAAAATCATAACTTTTATAGTACTACTTAGATTAATTTTGAACCACATCCTCAATATTACAAATTATATAATAAAAGTATTTTATATCAACACCTTGTTGTTGTAATTTGACATCAATATTAGGTACATTTACATCTACAATAAAATCAATATTTCTAATACCTTTTAATAATAGGGACAATTCATCAAGAGAACTAGAAAAGCATTGAATTTGTATGTTTTTATTAACTACAATGACTGACTTAACCTGAGTACCATAGGGTATTACAGAAGCTAATTCTGTAAACATTTGAGAATTTATATTATCATTCTTTCTGACGATTTCATTTAATTTTTTAACTTCATTTTTATATAATTTCATACGTTCAATACTATTCTTAATTTCCTCAATTTCGTTATTGATTTTATTATTCTCATTTATAAACAAACACATAGTTTGTATTTCTCTTTTAAATTCAGCATTTTTAAAATAATTAAATATTCCTTTGAAAGAAATATTTAATATTAATATTGTAATTAATATTAATATATTAATGCTTAAGATGAATTTAAATTTAATTTGCCTCCGCCTTTTAGTATGGAAGTCTAAATGAGTTTTATCGCTAAAAAGGGATACTATTCCATGTAGATATTCATTAGACAATAAACTTTTATTGTTATCTTCTGTTTCTTCTAATAAATACACGTTAGAAATATTAGTAACTAATTCTACTGGTATATCTATACTATCAAAAAATTCTTCAGAAACATCCATTGAATAACTACCAAAAAGATATATTTTATCAATTTGATTATAATTATTAATTGAATAATAATATCTGATATATTTGCTGATTTCTTCCATATATTGATTAAACTCATATTTCAAGATATCTTTACTTGTTTCATATAATATCGGAGTTTCTGCTACTCCTTCTAATTTGTTATCTAAGCAATGATATGTTTTTGTAAAAATATTAATATTATTTTTTATAATGCTAAAGGAAATTGCGTTTTTCCCAAGATTTATAAATCCAACACTATTCTTTGGATTTGCAATATTGTTATTAATAGTCAAATTATTAAGAAAAACAAGTTCAAGGTAATTAGATGATACATCCATACTAATCAAAGGTAATTTGAGCTCTTCTGCTAGTTCGTTATATTGTAAATACATTTTAGAAGGGATACAATAAACAATATATGTGATTTTTTTCAAACCATCTATAATGTATTTTTTAGATTTTTTAAATATAATCTCGTATTGAGATAAATCTATAGAAAGCTGTTGTTCAAGGTCTATTTTAATCATAGACATTACTTCTTTGTTTTTTTTAAGATCCGGTAGCTCTAATTTCCTCACTAATAGACTACTAGTATTAATGGCAAATATACATTTTGTAAACTTCATTTTATGTTCTTTTATAACTTGTTTTATTACTGATTTAATTTTATCATCATCATTAATATATCCATCATCAATGCTATATAAAGGAACTTTTACTATTATAGAGTTTAAAATATTCAAAGTACTACCCTTACGTTTACCTTCAATAATCCTTAAATTTACATTATCAAACTCAATAGATAGTATTCTCGCCATTCTTTACTCCTTATAACTACTTATTATTCATAACATTTACAATCTTTGTATATATAATCTAATCTATACTATTAATAATTTAAATAACATATTATTTACTTCCATAAAAGTATATATATTAAAGCTGAAAAAGATATAAATGGTGCAAAAGGTATTTCATCTTTTAATTTTTTTATTTGCAAAATTAAAAGTATCGTTGAAATTATTGCACCCAAAATAAAGGAAAATAAAATTATAAATACAATTCCATTTATACCAAATATTAGTCCAAGTGAAGCCATAAGTTTTATATCACCACCACCCATTGAATTTGTTAAAACGGCAATGAATAAAAATAATCCAAAACCTATTCCAAATCCTATTAATCTATTAACTATCATTGTTTTGTCATGTAATAAGAAAAATAATCCAAACACTAATACGATGATATTCAACTTATCAGGTATTAATTTGTGTCTTAAATCAATAATACTAATTTCGATTAATAAGCTAATTATAGCGCAATACATAATTGAATCAATGAAAATACCTAGCTTCATTAGCACTAAAACATATAGTACACCATTTAAAATAACTATCATATTCAATCTCCTGATTCATCATATTTATTTTTAAATTTGTTAAATGGATATACTTCATTAGCCAGTTCAGAACCAAAAGTAATTATTACTTTAGTATCAATATAGTTAATTTTTAAATCCTTACCATCATTCGCTCCATACGTAATTGTTTGAAAATCAATATTTTCAAGATAATTTTCTGTTACTAAATCATCAGCAGTATTAATATCATGCTTATTATCAGGATTTTGTATAAAATATAATTCTGCTGCCTTTCCAATCATATTTATTGTTGCTTGATCAGCATCACTTTTTGCTTTTTCTTGTATTTGAAAAAAATTTTGAATGGCTATTGCAGAAATTATTCCTACTATTGCTAAAGTTGCTATAAGTTCTATTAAGGTAAACCCTCTACTATCTTTTAACTTAGCTATTACGTTAAACAATTTATTGCTCCCTTTTATATTTATTTAAACTTACTATCCCCCTGATGCTAATACTGAACTGTCTGCATCATTTCAAACATTGGTATTGCCATTGCTAAAACTATAAACCCTATAATTATCGACATAATGATTATCATTAATGGTTCTATTAATATTGTTAGACGTTGCACTGCTATTTCTACCTCTTCATCATAAAAGTCAGCAGTTTTATCCAACATTTCCTCAATGGTTCCAGAATCTTCACCTATTCTTATCATTTGATGCACCATTGAAGGAAAAATATTTTGTTTTTTCATTTGGTTAGAAAGAGATACCCCTTGCTTAATATCTTCTTTCATTTTTAATATCTTGCTACCTATGTAACTGTTCTCTATAACTAACGAAATTGTATCTAAAGCTTCCAACATCGGTACACCACACCTTAATAAAGTTGCTAACGTTCTAGTAAACCTAAATGTAGCTATTTTTAATTGTAAATTCCTATAGACAGGAACCTTCAGTTTAATATAATCTATCGTAAATTTTACATCTTTCCTCTTCTTTAAAACAGAAATCACAAATACAAATATTATTATAAAATATAATATTATTTGCCAACTATTTTTTATAAACTCGCTTACATTTATAAGAATTTTAGTTATTGTAGGAAGAGGTACTCCAGAACTTAAATACATTTCTATGAAATTAGGCATTACTGAAGTTAATAAAAACATTACTACAACAATAGACACAAACGCTAGCACAGCAGGATATATCATAGCTGAATTAATTTTATTCTCTATCTTATTTTCCTTTTCATAATAATTCGAAAGGCTCCCCATAATATTATCTAAATTTCCACTTAATTCTCCTACTTTAATCATACTTATTAATAAATCTGGTAAAGCCTCGTTATAAATTAAAAATGCCTTTGATAAATTCTTTCCTTTCAACAAATCCTTATATATTTTCTCAATTACTATTCTAAACTTCTTGTTATTAGTTTGAATTTTTAAAATTTTTAAGCTATTTGTAACTGTTATACCTGCCTTTAACATAGAATGTAATTGTTTACAAAATACTGCCAAATCTTTTGATTTGATTTTTTTAGAAAGCCTATTAGCCAACTGATTGTCTATTTTTTTTATTTCAATAATAATATAATTATTCTTCTTCAAAATATATACTAATTCTTCTTTAGAATCCGCATATTGCTTTAATTTTTGCTTTTTTCCAAACCTATCAATAACATTACACTTATATGAAATCATTTATACCTTCCTACTATAATTTAAACAAAACCTGTGAATATTCATCAACTGTTGTTATTCCTGACACAACTAATTTCTTACAATTATCTTTTAAAGTTATCATTCCGTTTGCTTTAGCTATTTTCTCAATATCATCTATATTATTTCCTGTAGAAATTACATTCCTAATCGACTCATCTACTTTCATTATTTCATATATTGCAATTCTGCCAAAATATCCAGTATTATGGCACTTGGGACAACCTTTTCCCTTCCATAATACCATTTTACCGTTTATTTCTAATAATTCCTTTTCATAATTATTTGCTATATATTTATATTTACAACTTGTACAAATCTTCTTTACTAATCTTTGTGCAACTACACCTTTAAGTGCTGCATTTAACAAATAAGATTTTATCCCCATATCTTGGAGTCTAATGATTGTAGAAGGAGCATCGTTTGTATGCAACGTAGAAACTACTAGATGTCCAGTTATAGCCGATCTAATAGCAATTTCTGCAGATTCCTCATCTCTTATCTCACCTATCATAATAATATCTGGATCTTGCCTAAGAATCGAACGTAAACCACTGGCAAAATTCAAACCAACCTTTGCATTAACCTGAACTTGATTAACACCTTCCAATTTATATTCAACAGGGTCTTCAATTGTTATTATGTTCTTATTTATATTATTAAGATCATTAAGAATTGAATAAAGAGTTGTTGTTTTACCACTGCCTGTAGGGCCTACAATCAATATCACTCCATTTGAAAACTTAATAATAGATTCAAAAATATTTATATCATAATTTGTAAAACCAAGTTCTTCTTTTGATTTTAAGAAATTATCCCTATTCAAAATACGCATAACTATTTTTTCTCCATAAACTGTAGGGAATACTGAAATTCTTAAATCAATTGTAAAATCATCAATTTCTATCTCTATTCTACCATCTTGAGGTAATCTGTTTTCAGCTATATTCATACCTGCTATTATTTTTATTCTTGTTGAAATTGCAGATTGTGTTTGCTTTGAAGAACTAATGATTTCCTGCAATTCACCATCTATTCTAAATCTAACTCTGATTCTATCTTTAAGTGGTTCTATATGTATATCACTAGAATCCATTTTTAAAGCTTGTCTTATTAATGAGTTTATTAACCTTACAACTGGTGAGTTTATTACATTTTTATCATCAATTTCTTCTAATACTTTAAGGTTACCACTTAGAAAATTTTCCTTATAATAATCTTCGACTGCCTTCTCTGCACTGCATCTGCTCATGTATTGTTCTATGGCATTATTGATTTGAATTTTAGTTGCAAGAACTATTTCTACATTTTTCCTAGATTCTAACTTAATATCTTCTATGCTTATAATATTGAAAGGGTCGTTCATAGCAATTAGAATTTTGTCTTCATACATATTTATAGGAATTGAATTAGTTCTCTTTGCTAAATTTTCTGAAATATATTTAATTGCTTCAATATTAATTTCATATTCGTCTAAATTTACTATTTTAATTCCCAAATATTTTGATAATACATTTAATATGCCAATATCTGAAGTATAGTTTTTTTCAACTAATATATCTCTAAGTTTCTTTTTTGAAGCTTTTTGAAAATTTAATGCATCCTTAAGTTGTTCTTGTGTTATTTCATTGTTATAAACTAGAATATCTCCAAGTCTAATATTTTTATTGAAGTTTTTCATTTTTACCTCTTAATTCTAGTAATAGTATTTTATTCTATAATTGTAATATTTTGTATATTATTATATTATAATATATATTTTTGTCAATAGTTCTTTCAAATAATATTTTAAAAATAAAAAAAAGACGGTATTTAACCGCCTTTTAGCTTTATACTTATTTTTTTCTTTGTTTATCTTTTGGTACAACACATGTACCAGTTGCTCTACATACAATAATTGGTTCATCTAATACATCACAAGCAGAATCATTTATATCTTTTCTTGGAGCAATTACTTTTCTAGCTTCAAATTTCATCTTTCTTGATGAATTACCAACTGAAGTTATTTCTCCTTCTGCTTCGATATAATCTCCTGCGAAAACAGGTGCAAGAAACTCTACATCGTCATAAGCAACAAATAAGCCTTCATCTCCATCATTCAATATCAAAAGTTCTGTTGCTACATCTCCAAATAGACCAAGCATTCTTGCTCCATCTACTAATTCTCCCCCATAATGTGCATCATGGGCACTCATTCTAAGTCTAATCAATGATTTCATAATTCTTCCTCCAATTTTTTGCCTTTCCTCTTGTCACTTTGCCCCGTGACAAGTTTATTTTAACACTGATAATTGAATTTGTCAATTTATTGAATCTGAATTTACTTAATCCTTAAATGCATCCTTCATTTTTCCAAAGAACCCTTTTTTGTCATCCTTATCAGCATCTTCTCCATATTCTTTAGCAAATTCTTTCAATAATTCCTTTTGCTTATCTGTAAGTTTCTTAGGAACAGTAATCTTTACTCTAACGTATTGATCGCCCTTACTAGAACCTCGCAAATTTTTAATACCCTTATTTTTTAATCTAAATACCGTTCCTGGTTGCATTCCTTCTGGTATATCATATTTTACCTTACCCTCTAAGGTAGGGACTTCTATATTGCCTCCCAAGGCAGCCTTTGTAAATGATATTGGTATTTCACACCAAACATCATAGCCATCCCTTTCGAACAATTCATGCTCTTTAACATTAAGATATACATACAAATCACCAGCTGGACCACCACGTTCACCATGGTTACCTTCGCCTCTAAGAGGTATAACAGAATTAGTATCTACCCCTGCAGGAATATTAATTGAAAGCTTCCTTGATTTTCTTTCTTTACCTGATCCGCCACATGCTGTACACGGTTCCTCTACTACTTCTCCAATACCGTTACATGTTGTACAAGTTTTTGTACTTGCAAATTGCCCAAATGGTGTTCTTTGTACTGTTTTTACATGCCCTGCACCATGACAAGTTGGACATGTCTTTTTACTTGTACCTTTTTTTGCTCCTGAGCCATCGCATACATGACATTTTTCTATACGATTAATTTTTATATCCTTTTTAGTACCAAAAGCTGCTTCTTCAAAGGTTATATCTAGTTTAATTTTCAAATCAGAACCTGCTCTAGGACCAGTTCTTTGTGCTCTAGAACTGCCGCCGAAGCCACCTCCGAAAAAGTCTCCAAATATGTCACCAAATATATCGCCAAAGTCATTAAAATCTGCACCACCGCCAAATCCCTGACTTTGGTCGAAGGCAGCATGGCCAAATTGATCGTATTTTGCCTTTTTATTGGGATCGCTGAGAACTTCATAGGCTTCATTTATTTCTTTAAAATTTGTTTCTGCTTCTTTATTATCTGGATTCAAGTCGGGATGATATTTCTTTGCAAGCTTTCTAAAGGCTGATTTAATTTCCTTATCATCTGCGTCTTTGCTAATGCCTAGAATCTCATAGTAATCTCTTTTTGCCATACATTCTCCTCTCCATTTCAATCCTGAAAATGAACTAAGCTAAATCCCTTAATGGATTTAGCTCATTTCTATTAATTTATGTTACAGACTATTTATCATCGTCATCTTCATTAATTTCTTCGAAATCTGCGTCAACAACATTATCGTCAGACTCAGAAGCTCCTTGATCAAAATTAGGATCTCCTTGTTCTTGCTGAGCACCAGTCTGCGCATAGAGTTTTTGAGCAAGTTTATTAAACTCTTCAGTTAACTTTTCTGTTTTATCTTTCATTTGTGCCGTATCATTACTTTCAATAGCTTTCTTAAGTTCGTCAACAACTGATTGAGCTGCAGCCTTTTCTTCTGGAGAAATTTTACCTTCTAAGTCCTTTATAGTCTTTTCTGTTTGATATACTAGGCTATCTGCATTATTTTTCACTTCAATTTCTTCTTTTCTCTTTTTATCTTCTTCAGCATATTGCTCAGCTTCTTTAACTTTCTTTTCTATATCTTCTTCTGACATTTTAGTTGATGCAGTAATTGTTATTTTTTGCTCTTTACCTGTTCCAAGGTCCTTAGCACTTACATTAACTATACCATTCGCATCTATATCAAATGTAACTTCAATTTGTGGAACTCCTCTTGGTGCAGGCATTATACCTGTTAATTGAAAACGACCTAATGAAATATTGTCTGCAGCCATTTGTCTTTCACCTTGTAATACATGAATATCAACTGCCGGCTGATTATCTGCTGCTGTTGAAAATACTTGACTTTTTTTAGTTGGTATTCTAGTATTTCTATCTATTAACTTAGTAAATACGCTACCTAATGTTTCAATACCTAAAGATAATGGAGTAACATCAACTAACAATATGTCATTTCCAAATTCTCCTGTTAATACTCCACCTTGTATTGCAGCTCCTAAAGCTACACACTCATCAGGGTTAATTCCTTTATGAGGATCTTTACCTGTCAATCTTTTTACTGCATCTTGAACTGCAGGAATTCTAGTAGAACCACCTACTAATAATACTTTGTCAATTTGATTTGCTGATAACTTTGCATCAGACATTGCCTTTTTAACAGGTTCAATAGTTTTTTCTACTAAGAATGATGTTAATTCATTAAATTTTGATCTTGTAAGATCCATGTTCATATGTTTTGGACCTTCTTGAGTTGCAGTAATAAAAGGTAAATTAATATTAGAAGTCATTGCACTTGATAATTCTTTTTTAGCATTTTCTGCTGCTTCTTTTAATCTTTGCAATGCCATTTTATCTTTTCTTAAATCAATTCCATTTTCTTTTTGGAATTGTTCTGCCATATAATCAATAATAACTTTATCAAAGTCATCTCCACCTAGTCTGTTGTTTCCACTTGTAGCTTTAACTTCAAAAACGCCATCTCCAATTTCAAGTATGGAAACGTCAAAAGTTCCTCCTCCAAGGTCATATACCATGATTGTTTGTGTTACATTTTCCTTATCTACACCATATGCCAATGCAGCTGCAGTAGGTTCATTAATTATTCTTTTAACGTCTAAACCAGCTATTTTTCCTGCATCTTTTGTCGCCTGTCTTTGGCTGTCAGAGAAATATGCAGGTACAGTAATAACTGCATCTGTAACAGTTTCTCCTAAATAACTTTCAGCATCTGCTTTTAATTTTTGAAGAATAAAAGCTGATATTTCTTGAGGTGAGTATGCTTTGCCATCTATAGTTTCCTTATAGTCTGAACCCATTTCTCTTTTAATTGATGCTATAGTTTTATCAGGATTAGTAACCGCCTGTCTTTTAGCTGTTTCTCCAACTAATCTTTCTCCTTCTTTTGTAAATGCTACTACTGAAGGTGTTGTTCTTTTTCCTTCAACATTTGTTATAACAACGGCTTCTCCGCCTTCCATAACAGATACACAAGAATTTGTTGTTCCTAAGTCAATTCCTATTACTTTGCTCATTTTTTCCTCCATATAATTTAAAAAAATTTATATTTTATATATTACTATTTTTTTCTAACTATTTACTTAACCCAAAATCGTGTTATTTTTTACAAATTTTAACCATTGATGGTCTTATTACTTTATCATTAACAGTAAATCCTTTTTGTAAAACTTCAATTACTGTATCGTCTTCTACATCATCACATTCTTCGAAAGCAACTCCATAATGAATATTAGGGTCAAAAGGTTTATGTAAAGCCTCTATTTCTTTTAAACCTTTTTTTTCAAGTATTCCTATAAGTTGATTATATATCATCTCAACTCCCTCTTTA
Organism: Sedimentibacter sp. MB31-C6; assembly: GCF_035934735.1. Taxonomy (NCBI): domain Bacteria; kingdom Bacillati; phylum Bacillota; class Tissierellia; genus Sedimentibacter; species Sedimentibacter sp. MB31-C6. The sequence continues at coordinate 2,589,538 of NZ_CP142396.1, read as the reverse complement.
AAGGAATTACCTTCTGTTTTTTCTGCTTCTAAAGCTCTTTCTAAATTATCTAAAACTGGTAACAATGCACAAATTGTATCAGCAATAGCATTACCATAAGTACTAGTCTTTTCTTTTTCAGTTCTAGTTTTATAATTTAAAAAATCAGCTTGAAGTCTTAATATTTTATTCTGCAGTTTTTCTTCCTCTTCTGTGTTATTTTGATTTTCTTCTTGATTATCATTCTCTGTTTCTTCAGAAACTGATTCTTTATCTAATTCATCAGACTTTACCTTTTCACTATTATCAGTTTCTTCTTCAGTTTCCGTATTAATATCCTCTTTTAATTGCTCTTCATTATTCTTTTTTGCTTTTCTAGCCATTTCTTCACTCCTTATTATCATCTGTTAAGTTTTGATCTATAATTCCATTTATTACTTCAGAAATTGATTTAACTGTAGAAATTACTCTTTGATAATCCATTCTTGTAGGTCCAACAACTCCTATTTTTCCAATAATCCTACCATTGAACTTATATGTCGCAGTTATTAAACTACAATCCCTTAACTCTTCATATAAATTTTCCTGACCTATACATATTGCCAAATCATTTTCTCCAACACTTTGAAACAACTTAGCTACACTGTGTTTATTCTCAGCAAATGTAATAAACTCTCTTGCTTTGTCTAAATCATTGTATTCTGGTAAATTCAAAATATTTGATATACCATCTGAATAAACACTTATATCTTCAAGTTTTTCTACCTGATTAATTAAAAATGGTAAAACATCTAACAATGACTCCCCAAAATTATCTCTCAAACTGTAAAGATATTTTATTAGGCTTTCCTTTAAATCTGAATTAACATCTTCTAATTTATATCCAAATAATTGTTCTGAAAGGGTATTCGATATCTTATCAATTTGATCAATAGGAATCGGACTTTTCAATTTTAGCATAACCTGTTTTATTATGTTGCTTTCTAATATAAGTAACAATAATACTTTTGTTTCAGTTACAGGAACAAGTTGTATTCTTTTTATTGTTGATTTCCTTAACTGTGGTGAAACAAGAAATGAAGTGTATTTTGTAAATTGAGAAAGTATTCTCACTGAATTTTTAAATACTGAATCCAGTTCATTGGCCTCTTCTTCTATTATTTTTCTAAGTTCATCTAAATTAGTATTATTCGAAGAAGCCTTAACCATCTTCCACAAATCATCTACATAGTACCTATATGCTTTGTCAGTTGGTATTCTACCTGATGAAGTATGAGGTTGCATCAAGAAACCCATTTCTTCTAAATCAGACATTTCATTTCTAATTGTAGCCGGGCTAACGCCAAGTTCATATTTTTTTGATATTGTCCTTGATCCTACTGCTTCCGCATTATCTATATAACTTGAAATAATAGCTTTAAGAATTTTTACTTTTCTTTTATCCAAAGACATATTAATCACCTCGTTGTTAGCACTCTCATCAATTGAGTGCTAATCCTATGAATATAAGATACTACTTTACTTAAATTTTGTCAATACTAAAATTAAAATTTATAAATATTTTTGATATGTATTGCTATTTATAAGAATCTCTACATGAATTGCGTGAATACATAATTGGAAATATCCATTCCCTTTTTTGTCAGTCTTATATTATCACCCTTATATTCAAGGAGATTATTTTTTATTAAGTATTCTATTTGACTTGAATAAGCAGTATTAAAATCTATCAAAAATTTTTTATTAAAATCACATATACTTAACCCTTTATTTAACCTTAACTGAAGCATAATATATTCAAATTTCATATCTTCATAATTAAGAATCTCATGAATATTTCTTTCGAAAGTTTTCTTTACTAAATTCAAGCAATAGTTGTTTAAATCTGCTGAATTGCTATAACGATTCATATTTAAAAATGAATGAGCTGAAGGTCCTAGTCCTATGTACTCTTCTTGATTCCAATATTTTAAATTATGTTTACATTCGTAATTCTTTTTAGCAAAGTTAGAAATTTCATATTGAAATAAATTATTATTTTCCATTACATTTCTGCCACAATAATACATTTCTCTTTCAACATCTTCTTCTGGCATAATAAGTTTATTCTTTTTTTCCATTACAAACAAAGGAGTTCCTTTTTCTAATTTCAAGGAATAAAATGATATATGATTTATATTATGTTTAATAATTTCACTTAAAGTATTTTCAATATTTTTTACTGTTTGTCCAGGTATATTAAACATTACATCTACATTTATATTACTAAAACCATTTATTATTGCTCTATCAATAGAATCAAGCGCTTCCTTACTGTTATGAATCCTTCCTATTTTATATAATAAATCATCATTCAAAGATTGAACACCAATACTAAGTCTGTTAATCCCTATATTACGATAAAATGATAAATTATTTGATAATAAAGTATTAGGATTAGCTTCTATACTAATTTCAGAATTTTTCTCAACTTTAAACACTCTTTTTATTTCGTCCAATATTTTACTTAAACTTAAAGGACTAATAATTGTTGGAGTACCCCCCCCAAAATAAATTGTATCAACAACATAATTTGTTTCTAGTGATTCGTTATATATTCTTATTTCATTAATAACAGCCTCTATATACCTTTTTTCTGCTTCTTTATTCCAACTTATTGAATAAAAATCGCAATAATTACATTTACTTTTACAAAATGGTATATGTATATAAATACCTAATTTTTTCATAATACCTCTATTTTATTATTTTTAATTAATCTGAGTTAAAACATACATATATGATACATCAAATAAATAAGGAGCTGATAATCAGCTCCAATTATATCATCATTTATTCTTTTATACAAATAAAATGACTAAAATTAGTTAATTGCCTTTGTAGTTGAATTATATACTTCTCTATCTAATTCACCTTCAGTTGCTGCTACGATTAAAGCACATGATGCATCTCCTGTAACATTAACACTAGTTCTTGCCATATCAAGTATTCTGTCAACTCCAGCTATTAGAGCTATACCTTCCATTGGTAAACCTACAGATTGCAAAACCATACCTAACATAATCATGCCGGCTCCTGGAACACCAGCCGTACCTATTGAAGCCAACGTTGCTGTTAAAATAACAGTAAGTTGAGCTCCTAAAGATAAATCCAAGCCATATACTTGAGCGATAAATATTGCGCAGATACCTTGATATATAGCTGTTCCATCCATGTTTATAGTAGCTCCTAGTGGTAAAACAAAACTACTTATTGATTTTGGTACACCTAAATTTTCTTCTGAACGTTTCATTGTTATTGGAAGTGTACCAGCACTACTTGCTGTAGTAAATGAAAAAATCGTTGCTGGTGCTATCCCTTTAAAAAATTTAAGTGGACTCTCTTTAGCAAAAATTTTAATTGTTGATGAATAAGTTACCGTAGCATGTAGTATACAACCTGCATATACAACTAATATTAATTTTAATAATGGAAGTAATACAGAAGGTCCGTTTTCAGCAACAACAGGAGTAATAAGAGCAAAAACACCTATCGGAGCAAACTTCATTATTGCACCAATTATCTTATACATAACTTCAGCAAAAGAATCAAAGAAGTTAAAAAGAATTTTTCCCTTTTCTCCAATGCTTACTATACCTATTCCTATAATAATTGCAAATGCTATAATCTGCAACATGTTGCCATCAACTAATGCCTTTAGAGGATTAGATGGTATAATATTCAAAAGAGTTTCTATTACATTTGGTGCTTCATTTATTTCTACTGAAGCATCTACTGGAATACTAAATCCACCACCTACATTTGTTATGTTAGCTAATATAAGTCCTATTGTTACTGCAAAAGCAGTTGTCAACATGTAGTATGCTACCGTTTTCCCGCCAATTCTACCTAACTTTCTAACGTCATCTAAACTACAAGTTCCTACTACTAATGATGAAAATACTAAAGGTACGATTACTAATTTAATAAGATTTAAAAATAAAGTTCCGAAAGGTTTAATAAAACTATTAGCTATATTTGGTGAAGATTGCAACATAAGACCTACCAAAATACCTAATGCTAAACCTATAAAAATTTTAGTTGTTAATTGTAGCTTTTTCATATTTCCTCCTTTTTATTTATTTTATTCTTTATATTATAACTTATTTATCTCGATTTGTCTCTATTAAGTTATCTGCTAAATGTATATTAATTCTATGAAATGTAAACTTTTCGTCACTTCAAGACATATTATGAGTTAAAAATAAGAACTATTACTTAATTTTTATTAATTAATTTGAAAATTATATCATTTCGTTACATTCATATAAAACAACAGCAGAAGTAACTACTCCAGCAGTTTCAGTTCTTAATATTCTCTTACCAAGAGTTACTACTTGACCCCCTATCTCTTCTAACATTTCAATCTCTTTGATATCAAAACCACCCTCTGGTCCTATTACTATATAGTAATTATTTTTTTGCTCTTTTAATACATTGCTAAGTGTCTTCCCATTTTCAAGTTCATATGGTACGATAATTTGAGAATTTTCATTTTTTATACTTTTAACAAAATCTTTTAATGTAACAATATTTTCAACCTGAGGTACAATATTTCTTTTACTTTGTTTTGCAGATTCTTTTGCAATTTTTCTCCAACGTTCTAGTTTTTTTAATTCTCTGTCTTTATCATTTATTTTAACAACTGTTCTCTCAGTTATTAAAGGTATAAATCTCTTTACACCTAACTCAACATTTTGTTGAATAATAGTTTCCATTTTAGTTTGTTTCGGAATTCCTTGACATAAAGTTATATTTACATTTGTTTCATTATTAGTTTCTACTTTTTCCTTTAAAAAACAAATTACCTCATCGTTACTAATATTTATAATTTCAGCTCTATATTCATGACTTTCAGTAATAACAGATATTATATCTCCTAATTGAGCACGTAATATAGTCTTTAAATGTCTAGCATCTCCACTTATTACTTTAACTTTATTATCTTCTATATTGCTTTCTGCACAAAAATATCTAAACATTAAAATCCCCTTCTAACAATTAATTACAAACCTATCTATTATTTATTTCTTTATAGCCGTTACAGAAACCCATTCTTCACTTTCGTTTATTTCTAAAACTTCAAATCCAAGTCCTTCAAAATTATCTATAATATCCTGTAAATATTCCTTGATTATTCCAGAAGCTATTACTAATCCACCCTTTTTTAAAAACTTAGGAAACGTCCAACTCATTCCCATTATTATTTGAGCTATAATATTTACTGCTATCATGTCAAACTTATTTTCACCTATTGCATCCTGTAAGTCTTCATCAACAGTAATGTCACCACATAAAACTCTAAATTTTTCTTCATAAATATTATTTAATGCTGCATTTTCTTTTGCTATTCGAATTGCATTTTCATCAATGTCAACTCCAACACAACTATTAGCTCCTAGCAATATGCTTGCAATAGACAATATACCACTTCCACAGCCCATATCTAAAACATCCATACTTTCTTTAAGATGTTTTACAATTTGTTCAATACATAGGCGAGTTGTATGATGTTGTCCTGTACCAAAACTCATTCCTGGATCAATTTCTAAAACTATTTTCCCCTCAATTGATTCCTTATAATCTTCCCACGTTGGCTTTATAATTATTTTATTTGAAACAATAAAAGGCTTAAAATACTGCTTCCAGTTATTAGCCCAATCTTCATCATTTAAAACTCGTAATTCAATATCAAGCCTTCCTAAATTTAAATCTATCTTATCATTTTTTATATTTTCTATAATATTATTAATTTTCTTAAGCTGCTGTTGTCCTTGACTATTTTCTGCCACATATACTTTAATGCAACTTTCTATATCCTGCAACTTAGCCAAATCTTCATCATAATAATCCCAGTTTAATGTATCGTTATGTAAAAAATCTTGAAAAACGCTAGGATCTTCAATTATCGCATCATTTATCCCTAAATTTATAAGTGCACCATTAATCATTTCTATTCCATTTGTCGTAGTATATATTGAAACTTCTATCCAATTCATAATTCCTCCACTATTTTAATTACAACTATATTATAAACTTAACCCTCAATATTATCAAGACTAAAAGCTTTTAAGTTTCCCCATTTTTTCAAGACCATGATTAAAATAAAAGAATGAAAATAATATTAGTTATCCACAATTTAAGAAAAAAAATAAAATGTTAAACACAGATTTGTTGATTTTACAATAAAAAATGCAAAAATGCTCACCTATATGTTATAATTAATGTGCAACCAAAAACTAAACAAAGGAGCATTCTTGCATGATTAATTATAACAGATTAGCTTATGAATTAAAACGGGATATTTCAAATTTTTCAAATAAAATTTCTACTGGTTTAAAACGTCCTAAAATAAAGTTCTTAACACAGATGATTTACGGTTTACTCGAAGGAAATAAAACTCATTTAAGTGAAATTGCACGTTCTTTAAAAGAATCTATAACTCTTAAAAAAACTATTGAACGTTTGTCAAGAAATCTTCATGATTTTGATGATGGTGATCAGGTTATGGAAAATTATGTTGATATAGTTAAACAAAATATTAAAGATGATTATTCTGTAATTGTCGTTGATAATTCAGACATAGCAAAACCATGCAGTAAAAAGTTAGAAGCTTTAGCTGACGTACGTGACGGTAGTACCGGTAAAATAGTAAAGGGGTACCAAACAATCGAAGCTGCTGTATTAACTTCTAATAGAAAAATGCCTCTTCCCGTTTATGAAAAAGTATTTTCAGCAGAAGAAAAGGGATTTATCAGTGAAACTCATGAAAATATTAAATGTTTAAAGTCACTTAGCGAAAATTTTGGAAACAAATGCATAAGGACATTAGATAGAGGCTTTGATGCAAATGAATATTTTAGATATTTTATTAAGAATAAAGAACGTTTTGTAATACGTATAAAAATGAATCGTAATGTTATCTATAATGATAAAACTCAAAATGTTCTTGATGTAGTTAGTAAGTATAAAGGTAATTATTGTTTAAAATTCAAGGGAAAAAATAAAAAAAATATTGACTGTAAAATTAGTTATATCCCTGTTAGTTTATGCGAATTTCCAAAACAAGAATTAACCTTAATAGTAGTTTACGGTTTTGGACAGATTCCTATGATGTTACTTACAAATTTAAAATCATCTGAAAAGAAAAAGATATCGCTTATAGTAACTAAAGTGTATTTAACGAGATGGCGTATTGAAGAATATTTTAAGTTCAAAAAACAGCAGTTTGATTTTGAAGATATTAGAGTTTGGTCTTTAAAATCTATACGTAATTTTAATCTATTTGCAACTATTACTGTTGGGTACATTGGTATAATGACATCTGAAAAAGCTGATAGTATATTTTTTAAAGAACTTAAGGAATGTTCAAAGAGAATTTATGACATTCCTAAGTTTATTTACTATGCCATTGGCTATGCTATAGAAAGTATTTTAGTTAAAACTAAAGTTGGAATTCAAAGCTTTATACCTAAAAACATTAAATCACAACAATTTGATATCTTCAACTACTTTAAATTAGTGGCTTCATAAGTTTTTAAAAATTGAAAATGGGGAAACTTAAATAAAAGCTAATCTACTAAACACTTGTGTACAATACTATTGTATCACTAGTATTATACAATATCTTTAACAAATAAAAATAAGTACTTAACTTTTAAAGTAAGTACTAATCTCTTTTTCATTTGCTATTGGTGCACCGTGAGGGATTCGAACCCACGACCTTTCGGTTCGTAGCCGAACACTCTATCCAACTGAGCTAACGGTGCAAGTTTTTTGGAGGCGCCATCCAGATTTGAACTGGAGATCAGGGTGTTGCAGACCCATGCCTTACCACTTGGCTATAGCGCCTCGATTTTAGATTAATGGGGTGAATAGTGGGATTCGAACCCACGACCTCCAGAGCCACAATCTGGCGCCCTAACCGACTAGGCCATATCCACCATAATAATAATTATCATTGGAGCGGGTGAAGGGGATCGAACCCTCGCAACCAGCTTGGAAGGCTGGGGCTCTACCACTGAGCTACACCCGCATATGGAGCGGAAAACGAGATTCGAACTCGCGACCCTCGCCTTGGCAAGGCGATGCTCTACCACTGAGCCATTTCCGCATATACAACTACGTATTAATTTTAGCAATAATTGTAATTGACCTACCATCAATTTCTTCTTCCTTTCGGTAGAAGAAATTGGGCTAGGCCATATCTGGTGGAAGAGATTGGATTCGAACCAATGAAGGCAGTGCCAACGGATTTACAGTCCGTCCCCTTTAGCCTCTCGGGAACTCTTCCATATGGAGCTGGTGGGAGGACTTGAACCCCTAACCTACTGATTACAAGTCAGTTGCTCTACCAATTGAGCTACACCAGCATGTGGCGACCTGGAAGGGGCTCGAACCCTCGACCTCCAGCGTGACAGGCTGGCATTCTAACCAACTGAACTACCAGGCCACAATTATTTTAGATTGGGGACATTCCTCAGGCTACAAAGACTATCTTTATATTAGAGGTGTGTACCCTTTCTTCTATATGGTGGGAACAATAGGGCTCGAACCTATGACCCCCTGCTTGTAAGGCAGATGCTCTCCCAACTGAGCTATGCTCCCATATATAATGGTGACCCTACCGGGATTCGAACCCGGGTTACCGCCGTGAAAGGGCGATGTCTTAACCGCTTGACCATAGGGCCTTAAAATTATGTTATGGTAGCGGGAGCTGGATTCGAACCAACGACCTCCGGGTTATGAGCCCGACGAGCTACCAACTGCTCTATCCCGCGACGATAATTAATGCCAAACACTTATGCAAATGGCCCTATTATCAAAATAATTTAAAATTATTTAATAAACACATATTTGGCTCCGAGGGTGGGGCTCGAACCCACGACCTACCGGTTAACAGCCGGTTGCTCCACCATTGAGCTACCTCGGAACAACCTCGAACCCGGCGACGTCCTACTTTCCCAGGCAGTTACCCACCAAGTATCATCAGCGCTGAAGAGCTTAACTTCCGTGTTCGAGATGGGAACGGGTGTGTCCTCTTCGCTATTGTCACCAGATTCATTTATAGGTTTTGAACCGACTTTTTAATAAGCCATGCCCTAACAACAAGCGCAGTCTCATTCAGCAATTTCTCTGCTCCTTACGTCGCATAAATTGGGAATTCGTTGCGGTTGACCTACCAACCATTTTTACAGAAAAACCATCTGAAAAATGGGGTTAGGGCATACAAAATTACATAGGAAAACATGATTCGACATTATTTATATTAAGGTCAAGACCTCGACCTATTAGTATTACTCAGCTTAATACATTGCTGCACTTTCACCTGTAACCTATCTACCTGTTAGTCTATCAGGGGTCTTACTTACTTGCGTAATGAGAAATCTTATCTTAGGGTCTGTTTCGCGCTTAGATGCCTTCAGCGCTTATCTTTTCCAGACTTAGCTACTCAGCCATGCTCCTGGCGGAACAACTGATACACCAGCGGTCTGTCCATTCCGGTCCTCTCGTACTAGGAACAGCTCCCTTCAAATTTCTTACGCCCACGACGGATAGGGACCGAACTGTCTCACGACGTTCTGAACCCAGCTCGCGTGCCTCTTTAATGGGCGAACAGCCCAACCCTTGGGACCTGCTTCAGCCCCAGGATGAGACGAGCCGACATCGAGGTGCCAAACCTCCCCGTCGATGTGGACTCTTGGGGGAGATAAGCCTGTTATCCCCAGGGTAGCTTTTATCCGTTAAGCGATGGCCTTTCCACTCGGTGCCACCGGATCACTAAGTCCAACTTTCGTTCCTGCTCGATATGTCTATCTCGCAGTCAAGCTCCCTTCTGCCTTTACACTCTTCGCACGATTTCCGACCGTGCTGAGGGAACCTTTGAGCGCCTCCGTTACTCTTTCGGAGGCGACCGCCCCAGTCAAACTGCCCAACTGACAGTGTCCATATACCGGCTCACGGTATCATGTTAGAAATTCAGTAACAATAGAGTGGTATCCCAACGTTGACTCCACGAACACTGGCGTGCTCGTTTCCTAGTCTCCCACCTATCCTGTACAATTGCTACCGAATTCCAATGTCAGCCTGCAGTAAAGCTCCATGGGGTCTTTCCGTCCTGTCGCGGGTAACTCGCATCTTCACGAGTACTACAATTTCACCGGATCTATTGTTGAGACAGTGCCCAAATCGTTACACCTTTCGTGCGGGTCGGAACTTACCCGACAAGGAATTTCGCTACCTTAGGACCGTTATAGTTACGGCCGCCGTTTACTGGGGCTTAAGTTCAAAGCTTCTCCGAAGATAACTTCTCCCCTTAACCTTCCAGCACCGGGCAGGTGTCAGCCCCTATACTTCATCTTTCGATTTAGCAGAGACCTGTGTTTTTGGTAAACAGTCGCTTGGGCCTGGTTTCTGTGGCCCTTCTGTGCTCTGTTTGTTCAAACTTCACACTGAAGGGCACCCCTTCTCCCGAAGTTACGGGGTCATTTTGCCTAGTTCCTTAACAATAGTTCTTCCGCTCATCTTTGGATTCTCTCCTTGCCTACCTGTGTCGGTTTACGGTACGGGCACCCTTATACTCGATAGAGGCTTTTCTTGACAGTGTGGACTCAGCTACTTCACTACTTATTTTCGCTCCCATTCGTATCTCAGAATTGATACTGCGGATTTGCCTACAATATCTTCCTACTTACTTAGACGCACTTTTCCATCTGTGCGCTAGCTTATCCTTCTGTGTCACCCCATTTCTCAAACGCATTTGGGTGGTACTGGAATTTCAACCAGTTGTCCATCGCCTACGCCTTTTGGCCTCGGCTTAGGTCCCGACTTACCCTGAGTGGACGAGCCTTCCTCAGGAATCCTTAGGCTTTCGATGGGTGAGATTCTCACTCACCTTTCGCTACTCATGCCAACATTCTCTCTTCTATACAGTCCATATCCTCTTTCGATGGAACTTCAACCCGTATAGAATGCTCCTCTACCGATGTCACTAATTTCTTTATACACTCAATCTTGTTTTTTTAGCCCCTGTGGTTATTCGAAATCTTTTGATTTCATTTTATTCCCGATTTACTATCGGTTTATTCCCGATTTATCATCGGTTTTATCCCCGGTGGATATTTATTCGAAATCTCTATTTTGTTTTTTATATTAATGTTAGATTTCGAAATTAAATGTCCTCAGTTACTTTTTTATTGAACATATAAAGAAATTAGCGACATCCCACAACTTCGGTAATAGATTTTAGCCCCGGACATTTTCGGCGCAACACCACTTGACCAGTGAGCTATTACGCACTCTTTTAATGAATGGCTGCTTCTAAGCCAACATCCTGGTTGTCTGTGTAGTATTACATCCTTTTCCACTTAATCTATATTTTGGGACCTTAGTTGGTGATCTGGGCTCTTTCCCTTTCGACTACGAAACTTATCTCACGTAGTCTGACTCCCAAGCTTGTATCTATGGTATTCGGAGTTTGATAGGTTTTGGTAACGTATAACGCCCCTAGACCATTCAGTGCTCTACCCCCACGATACTATTTCTTGAGGCTAGCCCTAAAGCTATTTCGAGGAGAACCAGCTATCTCCGGGTTCGATTGGAATTTCACCGCTATCCACACGTCATCCCGTAGCTTTTAAACGCTAATGGGTTCGGTCCTCCACCAGATTTTACTCTAGCTTCAACCTGCACATGGATAGGTCACCCGGTTTCGGGTCTACAACATACAACTCTCGCCCTTTTCAGACTCGGTTTCCCTTCGGCTCCTAACCTCTCAGTTATTAACCTTGCTGCACATTGTAACTCGTTGGCCCGTTCTACAAAAAGTACGCGGTCACACTTTTGTGCTTCCACTGCTTATAGGCATAAGGTTTCAGGTTCTTTTTCACTCCCCTCCCGGGGTTCTTTTCACCTTTCCCTCACGGTACTATTCTCTATCGGTCACTAGGTAGTATTTAGCCTTGGGAGGTGGTCCTCCCTGCTTCCCACAGGATTTCTCGTGTCCCGTGGTACTCTGGATCATATCCTTGCTTCTAACAGTTTCGCTTACAAGCCTATCACTTTCTTTGGGTTAGCTTTCCAGCTATTTTCAGCTACCGTTATCCGTCTCTTTGATATGTCCGCAACCCCATACATTACTGTATGGTTTGGGCTCTTCCGCGTTCGCTCGCCGCTACTTACGGAATCATTATTTATTTTCTCTTCCTAAGGGTACTTAGATGTTTCAGTTCCCCTCGTTCCCCTCATACAGCTATGTATTTACTGTATAATACATAAGGTTTACCTTATGTGAGTTTCCTCATTCGGATATCTGCGTATCGTTGACTGCTTACGTCTCCTCGCAGCATTTCGTAGTTTGCCACGTCCTTCTTCGGCTCCTAGTGCCAAGGCATCCGCCTTACGCCCTTTATATCTTGACCAGATTAGTCATATATTATTTCTTCATAATATATTATATATTATACGGTACGCATACAATGCGTCCCCTACATTTGTTTGTTTCTCTCGGTTTATTGTTAATTTTATTTTTCAGAATACTTGCGACGGTATTCTTACTTTTTATCAATTAATGTCGTTCTCTTTATTTTCCTATGCAATTTTCAAGGTTCATCCCTTTATGTCAACCTTTGTAGGTCTCGGTATGCATGCAATGCATACCCTACATTAGGTTTACACCGTTCAAACTATTGTTTGAACGGCAATAAAACAGCATAAGTCCTTTAGTTCTCCTTAGAAAGGAGGTGATCCAGCCGCACCTTCCGATACGGCTACCTTGTTACGACTTCACCCCAGTCATTGATCCTACCTTCGGCGCCTGCCTCTTTACAGTTAGCTCAGCGACTTCGGGTATTACCAACTTCCATGGTGTGACGGGCGGTGTGTACAAGACCCGGGAACGCATTCACCGCGACGTTCTGATTCGCGATTACTAGCAACTCCAACTTCATGTAGGCGAGTTGCAGCCTACAATCCGAACTGGGATCGGTTTATGAGGATTTGCTCCAGATCACTCCTTCGCTTCCCTTTGTTCCGACCATTGTAGCACGTGTGTAGCCCAAGACATAAGGGGCATGATGATTTGACGTCATCCCCACCTTCCTCCGATTTATCATCGGCAGTCTCCTTAGAGTGCCCACCTTAAATGATGGCAACTAAGGATAAGGGTTGCGCTCGTTGCGGGACTTAACCCAACATCTCACGACACGAGCTGACGACAACCATGCACCACCTGTCACCCTTGCTCCCGAAGGAGAGGGCACATCTCTGTGCCGGTCAAGGGGATGTCAAGCCTTGGTAAGGTTCTTCGCGTTGCTTCGAATTAAACCACATGCTCCGCTGCTTGTGCGGGTCCCCGTCAATTCCTTTGAGTTTTAGTCTTGCGACCGTACTCCCCAGGCGGAGTGCTTATTGTGTTTACTTCGGCACTGAATATCGCTACCCAACACCTAGCACTCATCGTTTACAGCGTGGACTACCAGGGTATCTAATCCTGTTTGCTACCCACGCTTTCGTGACTCAGCGTCAGTTACAGTCCAGTAAGTCGCCTTCGCCACTGGTGTTCCTCCTAATATCTACGCATTTCACCGCTACACTAGGAATTCCACTTACCTCTCCTGCACTCAAGTCATACAGTTTCAAGTGCTTACTATAGTTAAGCCATAGCCTTTTACACCTGACATATATAACCGCCTACTCACCCTTTACGCCCAGTAAATCCGGACAACGCTCGCCCCCTACGTATTACCGCGGCTGCTGGCACGTAGTTAGCCGGGGCTTCCTCCTTGGCTACCGTCATTTTTTTCTTCACCAAGGACAGAGTTTTACGATCCGAAAACCTTCTTCACTCACGCGGCGTCGCTGCATCAGGGTTTCCCCCATTGTGCAATATTCCCCACTGCTGCCTCCCGTAGGAGTCTGGACCGTGTCTCAGTTCCAGTGTGGCCGTTCACCCTCTCAGGCCGGCTACTGATCGTCGCCTTGGTAAGCCATTACCTTACCAACTAGCTAATCAGACGCGAACTCATCCTATACCACTAACGTTTTGACTTCTGTATCATGCGATTCTAAAGTGTTATATGGTTTTAATCCCGGTTTCCCGAGGCTATTCCTTTGTACAGGGTAGATTGTTCACGCGTTACTCACCCGTCCGCCACTAAGCATATAAATATGCTTCGTTCGACTTGCATGTGTTAAGCACGCCGCCAGCGTTCGTCCTGAGCCAGGATCAAACTCTCGTTTAATATCTCCTGTCGCAGTTTCATTCACAAATTTATTTGCTCCTTGCGTCGCATAAATTTGGAATTCATTGCGGTTAACCTACCATCGATTTTCTTACTCCCTTTCGGTCGTGAAAAATTGGGTTAGGTCATACTCAAGATAACGCATAGCATTATCTATCTTTCATTACTTTTTACTTTGTTCAAATTTACTTTAAACTCATAGGTTTCTTATGCTGTTTTATTGTCAATGTTCGTCGCTTTCTATTTCGAAAGCTTTACTAGTTTATCATGCTTACTATTGTTTGTCAAGCATTTTTTAAATTATTTTTTTGTTCCTCTTGTGAGAGTAACTTCTTAAGTCTATCATATTTTCTAGACATTTGTCAACTACTTTTTTTCTTTTTTTTACTTACTCTCTACACTTCTTTTAGTTCTTTTCCCAAAGTGCTTTTGTATTATAGCTCATGTATTCACAGTTGTCAATCCCTTTTTTCTCTTTTTTATTTACATTTTCTAGCAATCTCTTGGATTTCTTCAGATTGATTAAAAATAATGCTATCAATATAATCTTTATTTGCACAATAATAAGCCAATTTGGTTCTGTTTTTATATTTCTTTTCTATTAATCTCATACCTATATTCTCTAGAGATTTTTTTGCTCCAACATTATTATCATCTGTAACAGCTATTATATCTTTTAAATTTAATTGATATAATCCATATTGTATTATTGCTTCGCTCAACTCTGTTGCATAACCCATCCCCCAATATTCTGGTAATATTTTAGTACCTAGTTCTATTCCTTTTATAATTTTTGATTTCGTTAATTGGGTAATACCTATAACTTCATTGTTACTCTTCAATACAACTGCCCAACTACCAATTTTACTGGTTTTATATTTTTTTATATTTCTTTTAATTTGACGTTTACATTCATTAAATGTCATTAATCTACTATTTGGAATATATTTAATAATATCTCTATTGCTTTCTATTTTATAAATATATTCAATATCTTTTGGTATGATTTCCCTAATTATCAATCTTTGTGTTTCAACTATCTTTTTCAATTTTCAAAACCTCTTCTTATTATATTTTTAATATATACTATTAAAAATTATAACTTTTGTTATCATTATAGATAAATAGAGAATGTTTAAACATTCTCTATTTATCTCCCATCATACCTGATTGTAATAATTTTGCCAAAAAAGTTGCCGTCTCAGCTCTATTTGACATATCAATAGGTTTAATATTGCCATTATCCCCTGATAATATTTCATTTTGTGTAAAGTATGAAATAGCTTCAAGAGAATATTCTGATATATTTTTATAATCTTTATATTCCTTTAATAAGCCATTATCACTATCATTACCATGAATCATATCCAACACATCTAACGCCCTATAAGTCATTACAAATATATCCTGTCTTGTAATTTCATTTTCAGGAGCAAACATATCATTTCCTACACCGTTGATTAATCCAAGTTCTTTTGCTGTAGCAATTCCCTTAGAATAATATGCATTCTCTGACACATCAGCAAAGTTATCAGTTATTTCTAAATTATTAAATTCAAACATTCGCAAAAGCATTAAAACAAAATCAGCTCTTTTTATACTATCATTAGGTCTAAAATAGCCTTCATATCCCATTATAATATTTTTAGATGCCAGATAGTTAATATATTTTTCTAATGGATGTCCACTTATATCTTTGAAAATATTATTTTGTTTTTCAACATTTAAATCTTTGATAATATTATATAAATCTTGATTTTCCATAAACGAATTGTATCTAAACATACAATACCCATCAACATAGTCACTTGCTCTATTATATTCAACCTGTTTTTTAATTTCTTCTCCCTTATACCATACACTATTCGAATCTGTTCCAACACATCTATAAGCAGCTTGTCCTATATAAAGCTTTACATTTGTATCTTTTACTACATCGCTCCACCAAGATGTTAATATATCATAATCAGCAATTCTATATCCAATATTCCAGTAGATTTGCGGCATTATGTAATCAATATATCTTTCCTTAACCCATAGTCTAGAATCAGCAAAATTATTTGTAAAAGTTTCATAGCCATCAGTGATACTTCCATTTTTGGATGTTTTCTGATTTGCCCATATTCCACCTGGACTTACACCAAACTTTAAATTTGAATCTTTATTATGTACTACATTGTTTACTTCCTCTATTAAAATATTAATATTATTTCTTCTCCAATCATTTATATCGGAAAAGTCTCGTCCATATTTCTTATATGTTTTATAATCATCAAAATCCTTACCTGGGTAAAAATAATCATCAAAATGTATTCCGTCCACATTATAATTGTCCAATATTTCTTCAATTCCATCTATTATTAATTCACGCGCTTTTGGTTCCCCCGGATTAAAGTATAACTTTCCATCTTTATACCTTACAACTATTTCTGGATATATAACAGCTGGATTACTATTAGATAAATTATCATTATGTGAAACATGCGCTGTAATTCTAAATGGATTTATCCAAGCATGTAACTCTATATTTCTACTATGTGCTTCATCAATAAAAAATTGAAGTACATCAAAATTATTTTCCGGTGCTTGTCCTTGATTTCCTGTTAAAAACCTCGACCAAGGAAATATTTCAGAAGGATATAAAGAATCCGCACTTGGCCTAACTTGTAAAAATACTGTATTAAATCCCATATCCTCAATATTATTTAACATTTCAACTGCTTCTCTTTTTAATCTATCTTCATCTGTCGTTGCAACGCTAGGATAATCCAACCCCCAAACACTGGAAATCCAAATTCCTCGCATTTCACTTTCATTGATTTCTTCTGCATTTGTACTATATAACGGGTTGTTACCGCTAACTACCATAATCATTATAACAATAAGCAAAACACCAATAAACTTTGTCCTCTTCATATTTTTCTCCCATATGTATATTGTCAACATAAAATATAATTCTTTTATGTTACTCAGACTATTATAATTGTAATTTGATATTAGATAAAGAGGTAAATATTAGATAAAAAAATAAGGATTGCTAATTGCAACCCTTATTTTTTTATTGGTGCGGATGAAGGGACTCGAACCCCCACGCCGAAGGCGCTAGATCCTAAGTCTAGTGCGTCTGCCAATTCCGCCACATCCGCAAGTCAAACTGTTAATGTTCAACAGCAAGATTGATTATACTACCACTATAATGCTTTGTCAAGCACTTTTTCAAAAGATTTATTTTTAAAATTTACCAATTTCTCAAAATTATCAATAATTACTATTTCATTTTCTATTAAGTTTTTTTCTACATCATATATAGCTGGAATATTAGTTGTGTAAGCAACAGGTTTATCATAATTAATAGCAAATTTAACAGTATGGCTAGTTCCTCCACCTTTACCACCTTCTATAACTATAACACCGTCTGACAAGGCTGCTATTATTCTATTTCTATCTATAAAAGTATGCTTTTCTGGTTTTGCATTTGGTGGAAGTTCTGATATCACAGCACCGCCATTTATTAATATCATATTATACATTAAATTATTTCCCTTTGGAATTGTTCGATGCCCTGATGGAATAACTGCAATTGTTGCTCCCTTTGCTGCCAAACATCCTTTATGAGCAGCTTCATCACAACCTGAGGCAAAACCACTAACCACGCAACAATGTTCTTCAGCTAAACGCTCTGCAAATATTGAACTTATTTCATAACCTTTTTCTGATGGTTTTCTTGTTCCTACAATTGCAATACTATTTGAATGTTTCAATAATTTTTCATTACCATCTACATATAAAATTATAGGTTTGTCTTCTATGATACGTAGCTTGTCCGGATATTCTTCATCAAATATACTAATTATTTTAATTTTATGTTTCCTACACAAGTTAATAATCACTTCAGCTTCTTCTTCAATCTTTTCTAAATCCATCTTAGTATTTTTAACACCTAATTTTTCAATATATTTTATTATTTCAAAAAAATTATTTAATTCAATATCTTTAATATCAATATAATTTAATATCTTACTTAATGTTTTTCTTCCCATTCCTTTAACAAGCTGCAATTTGATTATATCTTCGTTACTTATCATTTTTTGACTCCTCTATATCATAACTATTCTAGTGCATAATCCTAGAAAATAATAAAGCAATTTATTTTATTATATAATTATTTAAGCATTATAACACATTTTACAAATAAAAAAAACTCTTCTTTTAACAAGAAGAGTTAAGAAAATTTAACTTATTATCCTATTACTACAAGTGGATCTCCTGTACTTACAGCTGCACCCTTACTTGTATGTATTTTAGTAATTGTTCCATCTGTCGGAGCAACAATTTCATTTTCCATTTTCATAGCTTCTAATATTAATATAATATCTCCAGCTTTAACCGATTGACCTTCAGTAACTTTAATATCAAATATTGTTCCAGGCATTGGTGCTTCCATAACTTCACCTGATACTGGTCCTGCTGAAGCTGCAGGTGCTGGTGCTGCTGGTGCTGCTGTTGGTGCTGGTGCTGCTGTTGGTGCAGGTGCTGCTGCTGGTGCAGGTGCTGCTGCTGGTGCAGGTGTATAAGTAAATGCACCTTGATTAGCTCCAACTTCTTCAACTTCAACTGCATATGATTTTCCGTTTACTGTTACATTAAATTTTTTCATTATTATCCTCCAATTTTTATCTCATTAATTTCATTCTGCCTGTATGTGCCCATATAGAGTCCAAACAAGGCGTTCTTTTAATATTCCTAACAACAAAATTACTTGTACTAGTTCCTAGCATACATGCTATTGCTGCAGTAATTGCCGCAACTGTTTCTTCTTCATCCATTGATGCTAACACAGCAGCAATTACTGCTGTTACTTCATCTTCATCTTCAATTTGCAATGAAGAATTATTTTCTACTAATTCACTTGTACTTTTATTTTTTCTAAACAAATTACTGAATAAACCCATTTTTCCACTCCTTTATAGAGGAATATTACCATGTTTTTTCTCTGGCCTTAATTCTCTTTTTCCTGATAACATATCGAAGGCACTTATTATTCTTTTTCTAGTTTCTGCAGGTTCTATAACACTATCTACATACCCTCTAGATGATGCTATATAAGGATTTGCAACTGTATTTCTATATTCATCTATTTTTTCTTTACGTTTAGCATTTTGGTCATCTGCTGCTTCTATTTCTTTTTTAAATATAATATTAGCTGCTCCATCAGGACCCATTACAGCAATTTCAGCTGTAGGCCATGCTAAAACCATATCTGCTCCTAATTCTTTATTACACATAGCTATATATGAACCACCATAAGCTTTTCTTGTAATTACTGTAACCTTAGGTACTGTTGCTTCTGAATAAGCATATAACATTTTAGCACCATGTCTAATGATTCCACCATATTCTTGATGTGTTCCTGGTAAAAATCCTGGTACATCCATTAATGTTAACAAAGGAATATTAAATGCGTCACAAGTTCTTATAAATCTAGCCGATTTATCTGAAGCATTAATATCAAGACAACCTGCCAACACCTTAGGCTGACTAGCTATAACGCCTATACTTTTTCCATTTAATCTCATGAAACCAGTAACTATATTTTTAGCATATAAAGGCTGATACTCTAAAAATTCTTTGTTATCAGATAATGAATAAATTATATCCTTCATATCATATGCTTTATTTGGATTAGCTGGTACAATATCATTTAAAGCTTCATCAATTCTATTCAAATCATCTTGATTTGATATTTCAGGAGCAGTTTCTAAATTATTTTGAGGTAAGAAGCTAATTAATTTTCTTACATGATTAAGACATTCTTCCTCTGAATCATTTACGAAATGAGCAACACCACTTACACTATTATGAGTCATTGCACCGCCAAGTTTTTCAGCAGATACCTTTTCCCCTGTAACTGTTTCAATAACGTTTGGACCTGTTATAAACATTTTACTAGTGTTTTTAACCATATAAATAAAATCAGTTATAGCTGGTGAATATACTGCACCTCCAGCACAAGGTCCTAATATTATTGATATTTGTGGAATGACTCCAGATGCAATCGTATTATTATAAAATATTTTACCATAACCAGATAATGCATCAACACCTTCTTGAATTCTAGCTCCACCAGAATCATTAATTCCAATAAGCGGCACTCCAGTCTTTAATGCCATTTGCTGTACTTTAACAATTTTAGCAGCATGCATTTCTCCTAAGGATCCACCTATTACAGTAAAATCCTGGGCATATATGTAAATTAATCTTCCGTCAATAGTGCCATAACCTGTAACAACACCTTCCCCAGGAATTTTTTTC
This sequence comes from Sedimentibacter sp. MB31-C6, assembly GCF_035934735.1. Lineage (NCBI taxonomy): Bacteria > Bacillati > Bacillota > Tissierellia > Sedimentibacter > Sedimentibacter sp. MB31-C6. The sequence continues at coordinate 2,568,968 of NZ_CP142396.1, read as the reverse complement.
TTCTCCATGCCAAAGTTAACACATCTATGTTCCACAAATGCGTCAATCTCTACAAAGCTTCCTTCATCTAAAAGCTTTAATACTCTTTCTCTTGCAGTAAGCTTTCCGTTATTATGTTGTTTATCTATTGCCTTTTGCCCGCCGCCTAGTTTTACCTTTTCACTTAATTCCTTAAGCTCAATGAGTCTGTCATTTGGCAATTTTGTTACCTCCTATTTAAAATTTCACTTTTTCATATTTTTGATGATATATATAAAATAATCAATTTCGTCGGTAAAGTCAACACTTTTTATTAAATTGCAAGACATTAATATTCTTTTGCAGAATTATTTTATCCTAAAATTTAAAAACACCTTTAATTATTAGTTTTGAATTAATTAGTAAATCAAGGCAATTTCAATACTGCAAGATATCTTTTTCTTCTGTCTTGCATTTTCTGTTTTTTTAGACACAATAACAATTATCAAGTAAGCAAAATCTTTCTATTTGCATATATTGAATATTATATGTATCTATTTTAATTGAAAGGTGTGAATACTTATAATGATAAATAATAATTATATGCCTTATCTAACTAAGAATATTTTTGTAAAAGCTATGGAAATCCCAGAAGCACCTCCTGAAACAACAATCGAAGAAACTCCACCGGATGAAATTCCTACCCCAGAGGATCTAATAATAGATACTGGTGAAACAGGATACATATCAGTTGGTGTTTTTACAGCATTAGGAGCTTTACCTGTAGCCAATGCAGTTGTAATAGTTTATGTCAACGATGATGAAGGTGAAGAAATAGTAATAACAAACCTAGTATCAGACGAAAGTGGTCGAATTCCCAAAATAGAATTGCCTGTTTATTATTCAAGGGTAAATCCTTTTGAAAGTTCTAGATATTATTTTACAACTTACAATATGAGAATTCAAGCCGAAAACTACTATATAGTAAATATATTAGAAGTTCGAATATTTCCAGGTATTACAACTAGCTATAAAATTGATTTAATCCCTGTTATCCCCGGAGAAACAGGGGTAAGACCTGACCAAACATTTATAATACCACCAAGTCCAATTGACATTTCTAACGATTAAGGAGGTTAAGAGATGAGTATACAAATTCCTGGTCTTACTACTGTTGTAATACCAAACTCAATTACCGTACATTTAGGTGCACCAGATGAAAATGCAGAAAATGTAACTGTTAGTTTTATTGATTATATAAAAAACGTCGCATCCAGCGAATTATATCCTACTTGGCCAGAAGTAGCCCTAAGGGCAAATATTCATGCAATTATATCAATAGCATTAAATAGAATATTCACTGAATGGTATAAAGCCAGAGGATATAATTTTGATATAACAAATTCAACTCAATATGATCAATACTTTGTTAAAAACCGAGGTATATTTGATCGTATAGATAATATTGTTAATAACATTTTTGATGAATATATTGTTAGAAGCGGTTCATTGTCGCCACTGTATGCTCAATTCTGTGATGGTCGTATATCACAGTGTAATGGTATGTATCAATGGGGAACTGTAGAATTGGCAAGTCAAGGATATACGCCTATTGATATAATAAAGTATTACTATGGAGATGATGTTACGTTAGTTACAGATACAACAGTAGGTGACCCGATAGAAACATTCCCAGGAACTCCATTACAATATGGAGATTCCGGACAATATATACAACTATTACAAATTCTACTTAACACTATATCAACAAATTTTCCTGCAATACCCAAAGTTCCTGTAGATGCTGTCTATGGACCTTCTATGATAAATGCAGTAGAAACTTTTCAATTAATATTCGACTTGCCAACTACTGGTATAGTTGATAAAAGTACTTGGTATAAAATAAGAAATATACATACAGCTGTTACAAATTTAGCTGAACTAACTTCCCAAGGAATTTCAATAAGTGAGATACCAACTGATATAACTGAAGAAACAGGTGAAGTAGTACCTCGTGTACAGCTTGTTCAATATTTTCTTAATGTTTTATCAGCATACTACAATACAGTTCCACCTGTTGACATTGATGGCATACTGGGAATCCAAACTAGAACTGCTTTGCTAGAACTTCAAAAAACTATGGGCATACCGCAAACTGGTTTAATTGATGAAGAAACATATAACGTAATGTATAACAGTGTAATAGGTGTTTTAAATACACTTCCTCCTTCTGCAATTGCATTACCATCTTTAATATTTCCAGGAATAGTTTTAGAAAGAGGTTCAGAAGGTCCAAATGTATATATAATTCAACAAATACTATCGTATATATCCACTATTTTAACGGAACTGCCAACAGTTGACCCAGATGGAATTTATGGCCCTGCTACAGAAAATGCTATAATTGAATTTCAAAATTATTTTGGTATAGATCCTACTGGTATAGTAAATGAATATACATGGAACAAACTTGTTGAAAATTATCGTAATTTAAGATTCGGTGAATACAGAAACAATGGCCAATTTTCAGGTGATATAATAAGTTAGGGGGGTAAATATGATAAACGAAAATGAAAAGTATGACTCTGATATAAAATCATCAGAGATAATGTTACCTGGTACAATACTTCCAGAAGATTTCATTACTATTCCTACAGAAATAACTGTTCACTTAGGAGCCCCTGATGAGGATGCAGAAAATGTTACCGTTCCTTTTATAGATTATATAAAAAATGTTGGCTCCAGTGAACTATATCCAACATGGCCAGAAAATGCAATAAGAGCAAACATTCATGCTATTGTTTCAGTTGCTTTAAATAGAATTTTCACTGAATGGTATAGAAGTAGAGGGTATAACTTTAATATTACAAATTCAACTGTTTACGATCAAGCATATGTCCATAATAGAGGTTTTTTTGACAGTATATCTAATATTGTTGATGATATTTTTAATCAATACATAGTTAGAAGCGGAGAAATTCAACCTATTTATGCACAATTTTGCGACGGTCGTATTTCACAATGTGACGGTATGTATCAATGGGGAACTGTAGATTTAGCGAATGAAGGTTATACTCCCATTGAAATATTGAGATATTATTATGGAGACGATATTGAAATTATAACAGATGCTCCATTTAGTGATATACAAAACACTTATCCAGGAGAACCATTAAAGCTTGGAGATTCAGGAATTAATGTTTATAGATTTCAACATTCCTTAGATAGAATTTCTAATAATTATCCCGGAATACCTCGAATTAGTCCTTTGAATGGTGAATTTAATGAATCAACAGAGGCTGCAGTTCGAGAATTTCAAAGTGTATTCAATCTACCAGTTACTGGTATTGTCGGTCAAGGAACATGGTATGCAATTAGACGTATATATATTGCTGTTACCAAGTTAGGTGAATTATCTTCAGAAGGATTACTAATAAGTGAATTAGAAGATATTTATTCCCAAATAATTTACGAAGGTGATACAAGACCTGGAGTTCCAATTTTACAATACTTTCTAAATGTATTATCAGCATATTATGATACAATCCCTGCTGTACCTATTACCGGCATGTTTGATTCCGATACAAGAACTGGTGTTATAGAATTTCAAAAAACTATGAATTTACCGGAAACAGGAATTGTAAACCAAGAAACGTGGGATATTTTATTTAGTACTGTTCTTGGTATATTAGAAACCATTCCTCCAGAAGCTGTTTTTTTACCTAGATTAAGGTACCCCGGCATCGAATATTACGAAGGTATTGAAGGACAATACGCTGGTGTAGTAATTATCCAAGAAATGTTGTTATATATTTCCATAGCAGTTCCTCAAATACCACCAGTTGAAATTAATGGTGTATATGATGAAGCAACAGCAGCTGCTGTAACTGAATTTCAAAATTTAGTTGGTTTAGAACCAACCGGTATAGTAGATGAAAATACTTGGTCTATGCTCGAAGATATATACCGAAGTCAAAGATTTAGCGGTGTAAGAACTCCAGGACAATATTCAGGAGTTATATAAGATAATAAATTATTATTAATCAAAATAAAATTAGGAGGTTAAAATGACTAAAAACATTTTAGATATAGACAAAAGGGAAAACCCTGTATTAGAACTTCAATTATATTTAATTGATATATCGAAAGAACATCCAGAAATTCCTAGAATACTTCCTTCTGGAACATATGATGCTAGAACAAAGGAAGCTGTTATAGCTTTTCAGGAATATTCTAACCTTCCGGTAACAGGAACTGTAGATTATAATACTTGGAATTCAATAGTAAAGATGCATAAACAATGCTGTCAAACTCCAAACCAAGTTGCATGCTTTCCAAGTAAAATTAAAGAACTTAAATATGGAGATGAAGAAACCGTTGTATATTTTTTACAATTAATCCTTAATAACTTCCATAATAAATATAAAAACTTTCCCCCTGTTTCAATTACAGGTAAATATGACCGTGAAACTGAAGCTGCAGTTAAGGAATTTCAAAAATCTAATAATCTGCCAGTAACTGGTATGGTAAATATAGAAGCATGGAACAGTTTAACTACCATTAACAATGTTTGCAGACTATATGACAACTAATTATGTAAAACAGTGCTGAACTATATACATTTTTTCTAAAAACTATTGACAAAAAAATATGATTTGTTAAAATATAGTTAGCACTCATTAATCAAGAGTGCTAACAAGCTTTCGTTTTTAAATTATAAGAAAGCAATTAAAATAAATTATTATCTTAAACTTAGAAAGGAATAGATGAAATGGCAAAAAAACAATTTAAAGCTGAATCAAAAAGACTATTAGATTTAATGATTAACTCTATTTATACACACAAGGAAATATTTTTAAGAGAACTTATTTCAAACTCAAGTGATGCAATCGACAAATGTTATTACAAATCACTAACTGATAACAATATTATTTTTAATAAAGATGATTTTTACATAAGACTTTCCATTAATGATGAAGAAAGAACACTTACTATAAGTGATACAGGTATAGGAATGTCAAAAGAAGATTTAGAATCTAATTTAGGAACTATTGCAAAAAGTGGATCTTTTGATTTTAAGGAAAATAATGAACATAAAGATGGAGTTGACATAATAGGACAATTCGGAGTAGGTTTCTATTCTGCATTTATGGTTGCTGATTCTGTTACAGTTAAAAGTAAGGTATTAGGTTCAGATGAAGCATACAAATGGAAATCAAGCGGTGCTGACGGTTATAGTATTACCCCTTGCGAAAAAGATACTGTTGGAACTGAAATTACCCTAGTTATTAAACCTAATACAGAAGATGAAAATTATGACGAATTTTTAGATCCTTATAATATCAAATCACTGGTTAAAAAATATTCTGACTTTATTAAATATCCAATAAAAATGATGGTCAAAAAAAGTAAAGTAAAAGAAGGAACTGATGAAGAAGGCAAAGAAAAAGAATATGAAGATTATTTTGAAGATGAAACATTAAACAGCATGGTTCCAATATGGAGAAGAAATAAAAGTGAATTAAAGGACGAAGATTATGAAAATTTCTACATGGATAAACATTTTGGTTATGAAAAACCGCTTAAATATATACATGTTAGTGTAGAAGGTATAACAAGTTACAATGCTATTTTATATATACCTGCAAATGTTCCATTTGATTTTTATACAAAGGATTTTGATAAAGGTCTTGAGCTTTATTCAAACGGTGTACTAATCATGAATAAATGTAGTGACCTTCTTCCTGATTATTTTGGTTTTGTACAAGGTTTAGTGGATTCTGCAGACCTCTCATTAAATATTTCAAGAGAACTTTTACAACATGATAGACAGCTTCAATTTATTGCTAAGAAAATTCAAGAAAAAATCAAAAATGAACTTTTAGCTATGCAAAAAGAAGATAGAGATAAATATGAAATTTTCTTTAATAATTTTGGAAGAACATTAAAATATGGCGTTTATAGCGACTGGGGTACTCATAAAGAATTATTAGAAGACTTATTATTATTCTATTCATCTACTGAGAAAAAATTAGTTACTTTAAATGAATATGTTTCACGAATGAAGGAAGAACAAAAAAATATTTATTATGCAACTGGTGAAACTGTAGATAAGATATCTAAACTTCCTCAAGCAGAAGTTGTTGCTGACAAAGGATATGAGATTCTTTATTGCACTGATGAAATAGATGAATTTGCTATTAAAGTACTAATGAAATATAAAGAAAAGGAATTTAAAAATATATCAAGTGCAGATTTAGATATAAAGCCTGATGAAAATGAAAATGATGAAGTAAAAGAGAAAAACAAAGACATATTTAACTTTATGAAAGAGGCTCTAGATGGCAAAGTTAAAGAAGTTAAAGCTTCTAAAAGATTAAAAAATCATCCTGTTTGTCTTGCGAGCGAAGGTGAATTATCAATAGAAATGGAAAAGGTATTAAAAACTATGCCTGACAATCCAGGAAATATTCATGCTGAAAAAATACTTGAAATTAATACTAATCACAATATGTTTAATACAATAAAAAATGATTTTGACAACGATAAAGAAAAACTTAAAAAATTAGCAAATGTATTGTATAATCAAGCATTGCTTATAGAAGGATTGACAATTGAAGATCCAGTTCAATATGCAAATGATGTGTATGAATTGTTACAATAGATAAATAAACTATTCTATATAATTATGTGGGCGCTTAAAAACGCCCCTTTTTTATTATATAGGAAAGTTCTCCTTTCCTATATAATAAAAAACGAAGATTGCAAAGGACGGAACGTCCTTGCCGTTAAGGGGGGTGCTCAGTAAAAATGCTTTATTAAAGCATTTTTACGCCGAAGGGGGACATAGGTCCCCCTAGCGGCGTTGCGAAGCAACTCTTTTTATTACACTGATTCTCTTTTGTTGAAAATATATTTTTAACTATTGAATATACATAGTATTATTGTTATACTAAGTATTATTTGTTTGGAGGTATTTATATTGATAGAAATATTAAAGGCTATTTTACTAGGTATAGTACAAGGAATAACAGAATGGCTACCAATAAGTAGTACAGGACATATGATATTAGTTGATGAATTTATTAGTTTGAATTTTTCAGATGTTTTCGTTAATACTTTTTTAGTTGTTATTCAATTTGGTTCTATATTAGCAGTAGTTACATTATATTTTAATAAACTTAACCCATTTTCAACAAAAAAAACACTAACCCAAAAAAAAGATACAATTTCCCTCTGGATAAAAGTTATTATAGCAATTATCCCCTCTGGTATAGTAGGAGTGCTTTTCGAAGATAAAATTGACGAATTGTTTTTTAATCCAATAACTGTTGCCATAGCATTGATTATATATGGCGTAATTATGATTTTTATCGAAGGTGGGAGAAAATCTTCTAAAGTAAAAGATTTTAAATCAATTACATATCAATTAGCTTTTGCAATAGGAATCTTTCAATGTTTAGCATTAATACCTGGAACTTCACGCTCAGGTTCAACTATAATTGGTGCAATATTACTAGGAACATCAAGATATATAGCAACAGAATTTTCTTTTTTTATGGCAGTTCCCACAATGTTGGGAGCAAGCGCATTAAAACTGTTAAAAGCAGGATTTAATTTCTCTAGTTTTGAATGGTTAGTACTCGGAGTAGGTTCCTTAATTGCATATATAGTATCAATATTTGCAATCAAATTTTTATTAGACTACATTAGAAAGAACGATTTTAAATCATTTGGCTATTACAGAATTGTTCTAGGAATATTGGTATTAGGATACTTTTATTTCGTATAATAATTTCAAAAAAATATAAAAGCAGGAAGCAAATTTGCGTCCTGCTTTTACTATCAAAATCTCACTAATTTTTCTTTATTACTCTTCCATAGATAAGAAATATTCTTCCAAAGTTAAGCCTGTTTCGTATATTTCCTGTGCCAAGGACTCTCCTACATATCTTAAATGCCATGGTTCATAGGAATAGCCTGTGATACTTTCTTTACCTTTTGGATATCTAATGATAAATCCAAATCTATGAGCATTTTCCGATACCCACTTACCTTCTTCAGTTTCTCCAAAACTATCATCCAGCTGATAATTCATCGCTCCACAAGTTATATCCATTGCAAGTCCAGTTTGATGTTCACTTTGACCAGGTCTAGCGCTATATTTATCTGCAGCTTCTTGTCCATGATTAGAAATATAAGCATTATATAATGCATCTTGGGTATTATATGACCTATAACCAGAGCGTGCATATAACAAATATGATTTCTCTTTTTTTGCAGCTTTAAACAATTCCCTTAAAGCTTCATGAGCTACACTTCTAAGTTGATTTACTTCAGGATTTTGTAGTATAGTTGGAACATCATCCAAAACTTCTAAATCTTCTGGAATATAATCACTTGATAAATTTCTACTTTTATTAACTAAAACATCGCAAGCACTAGGATTAGTTACATAGTCATTTTCATCAATATTATCCTCTAACCTATTAAATATATTAATAATAATGTCCTTTTCAAAATTATCATAGCCTATTTTCAATAATTCTTTATCAGCTGTCAAAGCTTCTTCAGAAACATTAATTTCATTTTCTTGTATTGTCAATTTTTGACTTTCAGTTGAAATATTATAATCTTTAATACTTTCAACCTTTCCTGATGAATATACTATTTCAACATTAAAGTTATTTGTACTTATTGATTCTCCAGAAAAAGCTCTGTAGCTTTCAGGTGATACTCTTATTTCTGAAATACTTTCTTTATTTTCTGATTCGTTTATTTCATTATTTGTCTCCTTATCATCAACATCATTTTCTTCGATACCATTTTTTGACTTTCCAATATTCAACAACATCGTTATAAATAAAAACAATAATAATGCTGTTACTATTATAAAAAGTCTTTTTCTTTTGTGTTTGTCTCTTCTTTTCATTTTGTCTCCTCATGCAATGTAAATGCCATTATACGTGCTATTATTATTCAATTTTTTTCCACATAATAACTGCATTTTCTAATGGTTTTTGATAATATTTTGGTCTAATTCCAACTGCCTCAAATCCATATTTTTCATATAACTTTATTGCAGTTTTATTAGATTCCCTTACTTCCAAAGTCATGGTATTTATTTCACTACATATACATACCTGTATCATTTTTTCAATCAAAAGTGAAGCTACACCCATATTTCTATACTCAGGCAATACTGCAACATTTGTAATATGACCTTCGTCAATTACCTTCCACATTCCCATATACCCAATAACTTTACCGTTTAATTCAGCACATTCATAATATGCAAGTTGATTTAATAATTCTTTTTCAAAGGAATTCTTCAACCAAGGTAATGAAAAACATTTTTTTTCAATATTTATAATTTCATCTAAATCATTATGTTTTACACTTCTAATAATAATTTCCATCTAACACCTAACTCCCCCACTAATATCTTATACTTATATATTATTCAGACTTTATATTCCTTTCCGCCTGAGATAATCTTAAATATTGTGGTACAAATTGTGATGGATTTATAGTTTGACCCTTCTTAGCCATTTCATAACCTAACATTGTCAATGTTGATGCCTTAAGATAATTATATTGATAAGGTGAAAAAATAGGCTTGATTTTTAACTTTTCTTCTATAGTTTTTCTATAATTAATTGAACCATCACCATTAAATAATACAGGTTCATTAATATCATTTAATTTTTCAATTAACTCATCAATATTACAAGGAAATTGTTTTTTAACAGGAAATAATTTTTCATTGTTCCATTTGTATATACCTGTATATATTCTACCAGCTTTTGCGTCCATTATAGGTACAATTAATTTATCTGTATTATAGATATTTGCCGCTAAAGACATCATAGACGGTATGTTTACAATAGGAATATCAACAGCATAGGCTAGACTTTTTGCAATTGCTCCACCAATTCTTAATCCAGTATAAGAACCAGGGCCTTCAGAAATAGCTATCATATTAATATCCTGAATCTTCATCTCCAGTTCATCAAATAGTTCTTCTATTAATGGCATTAGCTTTTCTGAATGAGTTTTTTTATGACCTAATGTAAATTCACCTAGTATAGTATCATCTTCAGAAATTGCACATGATGCTATGACTGAAGCTGATTCAATTGCAAGTACTTTCATAGTTTATTAGCTCCTCTGTTAATCTTTCATATGTAGTTCCTTTTCCAGTAATATTAAACATTCTGGATTTTTCATCAATTCTTTGTATTTCAATATTAATTCTATTTTCCGGAAGCATGTTTTTTATATTTATAGACCATTCAATAATTGTAACTCCATTAGAATATATGTATTCATCATAACCTAAATCATACATTTCAACTTCTGAACCTATTCTATAAACATCCATATGATATAGTGGTAATCTTCCATTATATTCTTTTATTATAGTAAAAGTTGGACTTGTTATATAACCATTAACACCAAATTCCTTTGCTATAAACTGTGTTAAAGTTGTTTTGCCTGCACCTAAATCTCCATCAAGACATATAACAGTACCTTCTTCTAAAATGTTACTTATAATTTTCCCTATCTTCTCAGTGTCTTTTAAATTATTTATATGTATTTTCATCGTTTATCCTTAATTAAATTTATTATTACCATAATCCCTCATTCACAGCATATCTGTCGTTTTTAATTATACATATATGAATTGTAAAAATCAAGAAAATTTAATCAGTTTAGTGATACTTTAAAAAATAATTGAACTCCACTTCCTTACATGTTATAATATTTTAATGTGCGTATAATATCGAAATAATTATTTTTGTATTAATTATAGACTCATATGAATAATATTAATAATATATTATAGTATGAAAATTTTTAAAATATTCAAGGAGTTTTACATGGAAAAAAATTTTACTAATATATATTTTATTGGAATAGGTGGAATTAGCATGAGTGCTTTAGCAATTGTCATGCTAGATGAAGGCTGTAAAGTATCTGGATCAGACAAAAACAATTCTCACATTATTGATAAATTAATAAAAATGGGTGCAAAAATTAACTCATCTCACAAAAAAGAAAATATAACTGAAGACATTGATTTAGTTGTATATACTTCTGCTATTTCCGATGATAATCCTGAGTTATTAAGATCTAAAGAATTAAATTTACATATCATGGATAGAGCAGAATTTTTGGGTTTTATAATGAAAAACTATAATAATTCTATTTGTGTTTCTGGAACACATGGCAAAACAACAACAACTGGAATGCTTTCTTCCATATTATTGGAAACTGAATTAGATCCTACAATATTTTTAGGCGGAGAAATGGATTTAATTGATGGTAATTTCAAGCATGGATCGTACAATATGTTATTGACTGAAGCTTGTGAATACAAAAGAAACTTTTTAAAATTTAATCCTACTATGGAAATAATATTAAATATCGATGCGGATCACTTAGATTATTTTAGAGATTTAAGAGATATAGAAAGTGCTTTTGTAGAATATGCCCAAAACCTCCCTCGTAATGGACATCTAGTAATAAATGTAGAACATGCAAATTTATTTAAAAATATTAAAAGCAGAATTGTTACCTTTGGAAAAAGCGAAAAAGCTGATTTTTATCCTGCAAATATCAAAAGTTATCCAACACCTTCATATAGCTTAATGCATAAAAGAAATGAAATTGCACAAATTAATTTAAATATTTTTGGAGAGCATAACATTTTAAATTCTGTAGCTGCAGCTGCAGCATGTATCATGTTAAATGTTGACTTGAATAGCATAAAAAAAGGACTTGAGAAATTCGTAGGAACTCATCGAAGATATGAATATAAAGGAAACTACAAAGGTGCAACAATAATAGATGACTATGCACATCATCCTTCTGAAATGAAAGCTACTTTAGAGACTGCAAAATCTTATTCTAAAGGAAAAGTCATTACTATTTTTCAACCTCATACATATTCTCGGACAAAATTATTGCTTAATGAATTTGCAGAAGCTTTAAAATTATCAGACTATGTAATTTTACTTGACATATATGCTGCTAGAGAAAAAAACACTGGTGAAATACAATCCATAGACTTATTAAAAAAAGTAAATGAAAATTCAACTATAAGTTATTACGCCGAAAATTTTGTAAGTGCTGTGACTATATTAGATACAATAGTTTCTAAAGAAGACACTATAATTACAATGGGTGCAGGAAATGTAAATGAAATAATAAACCTTCTATCCACTGTAAAATAATTATAAAAAGAGTTGCTTCGCAACACCCGCTAGGGGGACCTATGTCCCCCTTCGGCGTAAAAATGCTTTATTAAAGCATTTTTACTGAGCACCCCCCTTAACGGCAAGGACGTTCCGTCCTTTGCAATCCTCGTTTTTTGTTATATAGGAAAGGAGAACTTTCCTATATAATAAAAACAAGGTGACATATCATCATGATATGTCACCTTTACAATTTTACACTTATTCTTTCGTTCAGCATAAGTTTTAATATTCTCTTTTTGTGAGGTATTTTGCAAGTTCTTTTAAATACCTTCCATTTTCACCAAATACTGATAAACTATTTATTGCTTCTTCAGTATACTTATAAACATGTTCTTTTGCTTTATCAATAGTTGCAAATGATAAATAAGTAATCTTATTATTAGCTTTATCACTGCCAACTGCTTTGCCTATTTTCTCTTGTGTTCCTGTCACATCTAATATATCATCTACTATTTGAAAAGCTATCCCTATATTTTCTGCATATTTTTCTAGTGCCAATACCTCATCATTATCTGCACCACCTAGAATAGCTCCTGCAACGACACTACTTTTAATAATAGCACCAGTTTTTAGGGCATACATATATTTTAAATCCTCAATATTTAAAATTTCATCATGACCAAACATATCAACTATCTGCCCCCCAATCATTCCTTCAGTACCAGAAGAATTTGCAATAATAGAAAGGGCATTTGCTGCCTGTTTTATGTTCAAATTAGATTCTATTGAAGCTTGAAGTCCTATTTCGAAAGCTTTATTTAATAATGCATCTCCTGCCAATATAGCAGTAGCGTCACCAAACACTTTATGATTTGATAATCTTCCTCTTCTATAATCATCATTATCCATAGCTGGTAAATCATCGTGTATTAAAGAGTATGTATGTATCATTTCCATAGCGCAGGCAAAGGGCATTGCTAATTTAATTTCCTCATTGAATATTTCATATGCTCCTAATAAAAGCACTGGACGCAACCTTTTACCTCCTGATAATAAGCTATAATTCATAGCTTCATATACTATCATTTGAGGATTCTCTTCTGTTTTAAAGATTTCATTCAAGCTATTATTTATAATCATTGACTTTTCTTCGAACCATTGTTTAAAATCCATTATAATACCAAGCCTTATACTTAATAAAGACATGTTAACCATTATAGTTAACAGTCTGTACTTTTAAATATTTTAAAGATAATTGTTTTTTATTATAACATATAGTCTAGATACTGTAAATCAAGATTTGAAACTTTATAGGAAAGAAGAACTTTCCTATATAATAAAAAAATAAAGACCGGAATAATTTCCAGTCTTTCATGTGGTTTTATATTCTAGTTACGTTAGTAGCTTGATCGCCTTTTGCACCTTGTGTAATATCAAAGCTAACTTGTTGACCTTCTTCTAAAGCTTTGAATCCATTTCCATTTATAGCTGAGAAATGTACGAATACATCATCTCCATCTTCCTTTGTAATAAATCCAAATCCTTTTTCTGAATTAAACCATTTAACTGTACCCTTATTCATGAGTACCTCCTAATTATTATTTATATTGCATTGTAGATAAAAAAATTCACATATTTCTACAGATTACATACAAAACAGTACATATAATCTCTAGAAACATGTGAAATTTATAAATACATCTGTAATACAGTAATACTATAACACAAAAGGTCCATTTTGTCAAATAGTAAAATTTATAAATACCTCATTTTATAGTAACAATTTCAACATATTTCTAATAATATAATGTATGTAAATTTAAAATATAATATTAATAATGGATGTGATAATATGAAAGTTTTAAAGTTTAAATCTTTTGAAGAGAATGAAATAAACGAAATTGATGACAAGTCGAATTATCTACAAAATTATCTATCTAAATCTATAAAAAGATTTGTTAAAGTAGATTTTTTAGTAGGAGATAATACTTTAGTTTCAAAAGAAGGAATCCTTAAAGAAACTGGAAATGATTACATAGTTCTAGAAATGGTGCAATCTAACGATTTATTAGTATGTGATATATACTCCATAAAGTTTGTTCAGATAATATAAAGAAGATGTATTAGCTTTAATTAGCTAATACATCATCATTATAATCTAAAATAATATTTCTTACAATACTCTCCATTGTTCCAATATCATCATTTTCATCAATCTGGGTTTCTTTGAGTATGTTTTGAAAGAGACTGTATGCTCTATTATATGATATATTCATTTTTGTCAATTCATTAAGCATTTCTGGGCTTATAGCATCCTTAAAGTCTTCAAAGCTCATTTGCTGAGCACACTTTTTAATCATTACATCACCTCTTCTAGTTCTGCTTTCTTTCTAAATATTCATCATATGTCATTTGCCTATCAATCATCCCATCATCAGTAAGTTCTATAATTCTATTTGCAATAGTTTGAGTGAATTGATGATCATGTGATGCAAATAATACAATTTCTTTAAAATCAATTAAACCATTATTTAACGCAGTTATTGATTCAAGATCTAAATGATTTGTAGGTTGATCAAGAATAAGTACATTGGATCCAGAAAGCATCATTCTGGAAAGCATACATCTTACTCTTTCTCCTCCTGATAACACCTTAGCATACTTTAAAACATCATCACCTGAAAAAAGCATTCTTCCTAAAAATCCTCGTAAAAAACTTTCCGATTGATCTTCCGAAAACTGTCTCATCCAGTCAAGAAGGTTAAAATTGCTGACATCAAAGAACTTTGAATTATCTTTAGGAAAATACGATTGAGTTGTTGTCTGCCCCCATTTAATCGTTCCAGAATCTGGTTCAATTTCTCCTACTAATATTTTAAATAAAGTAGTTTGAGCAAGTTCATTCTCTCCGATAAATGCTATTTTATCTTTCTTATTTACTCTAAATGATATATTTTTTAGTATATCTATCCCATCAATTTTTTTAGACAATCCTTCTACTGTTAATATTTCATTACCAACTTCTCTATCTGGAGTAAACTTAACAAAAGGATATCTCCTCGATGATGCAGGCATTTCTTCAATTGACAATTTATCAAGAAGTTTTCTTCTTGAAGTAGCTTGTTTAGATTTTGATTTGTTAGCTGAAAATCTTTGTATAAAGTTCTGCAAGTCCTTAATTTTATCTTCTCTTTTCCTGTTTTGGTCTTTCATAAGCTGTTGCATAAGTTGACTTGATTCGTACCAAAAATCGTAATTTCCAACATACATTTTTATTTTTTTATAATCAATATCGACAATATGCGTACACACTGTATTTAAAAAATGTCTATCATGCGATACTACTATCACTGTACCTTCAAAACTTAGCAAAAAGTCTTCAAGCCACCTAACAGATTCAATGTCAAGATTGTTTGTAGGCTCGTCAAGAAGTATTATACCAGGTTGACCAAATAATGCCTGCGCAAGCATTACTTTAACCTTCTCTCCACCATTTAACTCTCTCATTAAAGAATTATGAATTTCAGATCCAATTCCTAATCCTTGCAACAATTGTGAAACTTCTGTTTCAGCTTCCCAACCATTCATTTCTGCAAATTCTCCTTCTAATTCAGATGCTTTTACACCATCCTCATCTGAGAAGTCCTCTTTTGCATATAGTGCATCCTTTTCTTTCATTATTTCATAAAGCCTTTTGTTACCCATTATAACAGTTTCCATTACTTCATATTCATCATATTTAAAATGGTCCTGTTTTAAAACTGACATTCTTATTTGGGAGGGAATTGATATTTCACCTGTAGTATGATCAACTTCTCCTGATAAAATTTTAAGGAAAGTTGATTTTCCTGCTCCATTTGCTCCTATTACTCCATAACAATTACCAGGAACAAACTTTAGATTAACATCATCAAATAATTTGCTCCCACCAAATTGGAGACTTAAATTTGTTACAGTTATCATGTCTTCATCCTTACTATAATTAATTTTATATTATCAGTACCTAAGGTACATTTTTTTCCGTTTAATCTAAAACAACTTACAAAGGATATCATATTAATACTAATAAAGCAATATACAAATCAGTAATTAATTATTGCTAATTTTAGCCAGTATATTTCAATCCAATACAAAAAGGGTTTAGCATTCTACCAAACCCCCTATTTATAATACTCTTATCTAGGTTTTTTATTTAAAAAATCAGGTATTTTAAAATCAAATGGGTTGTCATTTTCTGTATTGTTTCCTGGTTTGCCTGCTTTATCAGTTTTATCAGCTTTAACATTTTTAGTTTTGTCTTTTGCTAAATCAGATTTACTTTTATTTGAATTTTCTTTTTCCTGGTTTTCTCCAAATCCAGTTGCTATAACCGTAATTTTAATTGAATCACCAATTGTTTCATCAATATTTGCACCAAAAATAATATTTGCTTCAGGATCAGCTGCTTCTTCTATAAGTCTTGCAGATTCATTAACTTCATGTATACCCATATTGGTGCCACCAGTTATATTTAATAATACCCCTCTTGCACCATTTATAGATGTTTCTAGCAAAGGACTTTGAATAGCCTGTTTTACAGCATTAATAGCACGATTTTCACCTGTGGCCTGTCCTATTCCCATATGTGCCAATCCTTGTCCAGACATGATTGTCTCAACATCAGCAAAGTCCAAATTCATTATAGCTGGAATAGCAATTAAATCAGAAATACCCTGAATACCTTGTCTTAAAACGTCATCCGCTAATGAAAAAGCTTCAAGCATTGTTGTTTTTTTATCAGCAATTTCCAATAATTTGTCATTTGGAATAACAACTAAAGTATCAATATTCTCCTTTAATTTTTTTAACCCAAGCTCAGCATTACGCATTCTATTTCTTCCTTCAAACATAAAAGGCTTTGTTACAACTGCAACTGTAAGAATTCCTTGTGATCTAGCTATATCAGCAATATATGGAGCTGCACCAGTACCAGTACCGCCACCCATTCCTGCAGTTATAAAAACCATATCTGCACCTGTTACTAATTCTGCAATATCAGCTTTATTTTCTTCAGCTGCTTTTTCTCCTATTTCAGGTTTAGAACCGGCACCTAGACCGTTTGTTAACTTTTCTCCTATTTGAAACTTTATTTCCGCTTTTGATGTATACAATGCTTGCTTGTCCGTATTGACACTTACAAAAGTAACGCCTCTAACACCAGCATCTATCATTCTATTTACAGCATTATTTCCACCACCACCAACACCGATTACCTTAATATTAGCTAGTCTTTCTGATGGTTCTTCAAATTCAAACATATATTAACCTCCTACCAAGAGTAATTTTCATACTAACATTCTGATTGACATTATATCACAATTTAGAAAACTTTCATACTTTTTTTTATATAGTTTACCTGTTTTTATTAAATTTTTCAAGGAAAAAGTCTATTATAACCCTTATATTTTTATAAATATTATTACCAAAAGCAAAAACAGCGGCTAAATAAATAGGTAATCCTAGTTGCTCACCAACAAATCCTAAAAAAAGAGCAAATAATAAATCTGAAATCAAAAATAAGCAGCTTTTAAAATTACTTAGTTGTCCTTTTATATTTTCTGACAAAATATTAAAGATAGTGTTTATTATAGCTAAAATTGCAAGTGATATATATACTACATATTCAGGATTATATACAAAATCTAAATTAAATCCTGCTAAAATTCCCAATATTAAACCTGCTACTACATATAACATACTTTTCTCCCCTTATCTTTCAACTATTTGTGCATATTCTACATTATAATTGTTTTCATAAAATTTAGGTATCGATACATTGTAACTTTTCATTACAGCTACTTCCATTCCATATTTATTTTTTAAATCATATGCGTATGTACCTTTTTCAGTAACTGCTTTATATAATTCATCCATATCACCAATGGCTCTAATAATAAATGGAGCAGGCACTCCATCACCATTTATTTTTAAAAGAGGTCCTGCACACACTACCTCAGATTTATTAATTATTCTTTTACCATTAACCTCTATTGCTTCTACTCCAGCACTTTTTAAATCATTTAACAAAACAGTTATATCTACATCATGTACTATTTTATCCATAATATCCATGTCAACATCATCACTTGTGCTATCAGATACTCTTAAATAAATTCCTGGTCCTCGCACATCAGTAAATCCATTATATAATCTAAGTTCCTCCAAAAAGCTATTCATATTATTAATATCGTCAATATAATTAGGATTATTATAATAACTTAGAGATTCTTTTTGCACAATTAAATCTCCTTCTAAATTATCTACTAGAAGCCTTAAATCATTAATATTTTGTTCATAACTATTGATATGTTTTAAAGAATAAATAGAATTTTCATCTATGTCAGTATCTACTCCTATTATTATCCCTGCTGTAGCTATTAATGTAAGTATAAATAATATTAAATTAATAGATTTATCTTTCAATTAAAAACCTCCAATCAAAGATTGATTCTTTATTTCAGCATCATTTTCTAGTCTATTCAAATTCTTCTGGTGGTATTGGTACAACATATTTAAATTCTTTTTCTCCATCATAGCGATTTATCAAAACTTCATCAACATATTCTGTTTCAATTGTATATCCAACTTGACTCATTTGCGAAACAATGCCTCCAACAAAATTCAATGACGCTTCAATTGTTTTATGATATCCTATTGCTTTAATTTCTAAAGGAAGAACCATTGCTACTCCATTTACATTTATATGGTCTAAAACAGGAATAATTTCAGTATAATTTGTATATCTTTGCCCATTAATTGATATGGCCTCAACACCAGCATTATTCAAATAACTTATAAGAGCTAATATATATTGATGGCTCGAAGCTAAATTAACAAATGAATTTGGCTCAGAATTAATTTTTATGATAACTCCCGGCCCTTTTACATCATAATATCCTGATAAAATTTTTTGCTTATCTATTTCTTCTTGTAATCTATTAATTTCACTTTCTCTATCCATTGAAACTGCTTCATTTATTTTAGCTTCTTCTTTTAATTTTTCAATTTCCTCACTTAATTCATTCTTTATAATAGTCAATTTTGTTAATTCATTATTTAATTCAACAGTTTTTTCATCTGTTGTATTATTTCCCAATACATTTTGTTTTGTTTCAAACTGCATCATAAGTATTAAACCTAATGCTAAACTTATAGCAAATAAAATTGCCTTGTCCCACGGTTTTTTCATATATTATCCTCCATTTGAAAATCCTCAATATACACAGGACTATCCCCCTTAGTAAAATCTATTAAATCTGAAGCAACAGTTAAATTATTATTTAATCTATCATTAATAATTTCCATCGCAAAGTTAATTTGATATTTTAAATCGTTTTTTAAGTTTATTCTAATTTTAGTATCATATTCAGTGTCTATTATTACACTGTTTTCTTCTGCCACCGTTATTTTTGTCACTGTTTCGCTTCCAAATTCCGTTTTACAGTATTCTAAAGCATCAAACACAGCATTTATATCATCAATCCCTTTAAACTCTATTCTATCACCTATATTGTATATTACATCCGTTAAACTTTCAATAGTTAATAAATCACTTTTTTCACTATATTTGTTTAATACTATTCCATTATCATCCAAACAAATAAATTCATTATTATAAGCTATCTGGTATTTTTCTTTCCTCTCATCAACTTCTATATAAACTCTATTAGGAAGTTCATACAAAACTCTAGCTTCCTTTATGTAAATTTCTTTTTCAAGAATCTCTTTTATCGAACTTCTATCAATGCTAAATATTTTTTCTCCAATCTCTATGCCTGAAATTTTTTTTAAATATTCATTATCATAGAATTCATTCCCAATAATGTCAATTGCAATTAAATCTAAATATGGCGTTTTAAAGTAAACATAATAAATACAATAAACTACAACTACAGCAGCCGTAAAAAAAGCTGCTGTACTGATAAATAGTTTACTAACTTTTCTCTTTTTTCTACTACGTTTTCTCATTTGTTTTTTTCTTTGCTTAGCCATAATTATTCCTTAGTTAACTTCAATTCTAAATTCCTGCATAAATAAATTTATTCGTATTTCAATCTATCGTAGTTATAATTACCCCTAAATTTCTTAACTTTTCCATAAATTTCTCATATCCTCTATTTAGATGATATATATTATTAACCTTTGTAATTCCTTCTGCTCCTAAAGCTGCTATAACTAATGCTGCACCACCTCTTAAATCCTTAGCATATACTTCAGCACCATGAAGCCTTGGTACTCCATCAATAACAGCTACCCTACCTACTGTAGTAATATCAGCACCCATTTTTTGCAATTCTGGCACATGCTTAAATCTGCTATCAAATACAGTTTCCTCAATAATTGTCGTTCCATTAGCTACAGACATTGAAGCCATAAATTGTGCCTGCATATCTGTAGGAAATCCTGGATATGGTTGAGTTGTAACTTTTTCTATTGCATTTAAGCGACTATTATTACTAACAACTATAGTTCCATGAGTTTCTCGTATTTCACAACCTGCATCTTCATATACTGATGTTATAGATTTAAAATGAGTTTTTTCAATATTCCTTATGTAAATTTTACTCTTCATTGATGCTGCTGCACTTAAATATGTTCCTGCCTCAATACGATCAGAAATTATCTTATATTCTACAGTTTCTGTAACTTGATTAGTATTTCCTTCAATAGTAATTGTACCAGTACCAGCTCCACTCACTGAATAACCACAAGCATTTAAAAAATTCTGCAAGTCAACAATTTCAGGCTCTTTTGCTGAATTATAAATAACTGTTTTCCCTGATATGCCAACAGCAAACAACATAATATTTTCTGTTGCCCCTACACTTGGATAATCTAATTGAATTTCACAACCTAATGGTTCCTTTACAGATCCTACTAAAAGACCATTTTTTTCTAACAATTCAACACCTAACTTCTTTAAACCTTTAAGGTGTAAGTCTATTGGTCTTAAACCAATTTCACAGCCTCCAGGATAAGTGATTTCCACTTTGCCTGTTCTTAGAAGGACTGCTCCCATTAAAATTATAGAAGACCTTATTTTTCTTACTTGCTTTTCCGGTACAGCATGAGTAGTAATATTCCTTGTGTCTATTAAAGCAATGCCATTATCAAATTGAATTTTACAACCCATAATTGTAAGTATTTCAAACATATCTCTTACATCTTCAATATCAGGTATATTTTCAATAATATATTCTCTGCCGCTAATTACCGTACTTGCTAAAATCGGAAGAGCTGCATTTTTAGATCCACCTATATCTACTATACCTTCTAAGTTTTTTCTTCCTTCTATAATAAAGCTTTCCATTTTTATCCCTCCGCAACAAGTTAATAACATAATATATGTTATGCAAAATAATTTTACTTGTTACTTCTGGCTATAGTTAAGAATACTCTTCATTATTTCGTAAATTTTATCCTCTACATTAACAGAACCAAGTTTTTTAGAATTTAAAGACATTGTTTTTAAAGTATTTTTATCATTAATAATATCGTAAATTGCTTTTATGAGCTCCTCGCCATTTAAATCTTTTTCTAATATTACTTTGGCAGCACCTTCCTTTTCTAGAGCTCTAGCATTAAATTCTTGATGATTTTCAGCAGTATAAGTTTTAGGTATTAAGATAGAAGGAACTCCCAATGCAGTAATTTCAGCAATTGTTATTGCCCCGGCGCTACCAATAACAATATCAGATGCAGCTAGGGCAGTTGGCGCTTCATACATATAATCTCTAATATCAATATTCTCGCAAGTATTAATATCTATTTTTTCAATTTGCTCAATAAAATCATTATATAATCTTTTGCCTGTTACATGTAGAATTTTAATATTACTGTTCCCATTAATTTTTTTTATTACATCTATTATAGCTTCGTTTAAACTTATCTGGCCACCACTACCACCAAAAGAATATATAAAAATATCGTCTAGCTTTAAATTATACTTAGTTCTTGACTTTCTCCTATCAGTAGTCAAAATTTCCTTTCTGACAGGATTTCCAACTAAAACAAGTTTACCTTTAACACCATCTGGAAAATATTTTTCAGCTTCTTTAAAACTAATTCCAATAACATCAACAAACTTAGATAACATTTTATTAGTTATACCAGGAAACACATTTTGCTCATGTAGCATTGTGGGTACATTTTTTAAAGAAGCAGCAAGGACAACTGGACCACATACATAACCGCCAGTTCCTATTACAATATCAGGCTTAAATTCTTTAATTATTTTACCTGCTTCTATAACACCCTTTAATGAAGCAAACAAGGTCTTAACATTTTCAAAGCTGATTTTTCGTCTTAAATACCTAGCCGTAACACCTTTAAATTCAAAACCTTCTTTTGGAACTAAATCACTTTCCAAACCATTTTTAGTTCCTACATATAAAACTTTATTTGAAGAATCTGCAGACCTGACTTTCTGTGCTATTGCCAAAGCTGGATTTATATGTCCACCAGTTCCTCCTCCTGTAATCAATACTCTCATTAATTTATCCCATTCCTTAGTCAATATATAATTTAAACTATGTCATTCTGAATTTATTACCAAAAATCTCTCTTTGCCCAATAATTTCGACTATTACTTTGGAGACAATATTATAATATGTCAATTTCTGTATGTATTTGAATGTTTTGAAATATTTAATAAAATACCCATGGAAAACAGTAAAAACATCAACGAAGAACCTCCAGCACTAATAAAAGGCAGAGCCCTTCCAGTTGGTGGCATAGAGGATGTAGTTACAGCGATATGTATCATAAATTGGACTAAGACCAAAGATGTCATACCTAATGCAACTTGACTTCCGAAAAAGTTTTCTGTATTCATAGAAATTCTAAGACCTCTCCATGCAAATATTACAAAAGCTAATATAACTCCGACACATCCAATAAATCCTAATTCTTCACCTATAATAGAAAATATAAAATCATTATATGGCTCTGGTAAATAAAAAAACTTTTGTCTACTTTTACCTATACCCATTCCAAAAAGACCTCCAGTTCCTAATGCGAAAAGAGACTGAACTATTTGCCAACCTTCATCCTGAATATATTTAAAAGGATCAAAAAACACTATAATTCTATTTATCCTATACGGTTGCATTGCAATCAAAAGCACCACTCCTCCAATACCACATAAAACTAATAATGTTAAATGTGATATTTTAGCACCTGCACAAAAAAACATTACAAGAAGAGTTCCTCCTAATATAATTGCAGTGCTTAAGTCATCCTGTATTGCAATTAGACCGCAGAATAATAATATCCCAAGCATCGATGGAATAAAACCTTTTGAAAAAGATCCTATGTTTTTTCTATTTCTATCAAAATAGTCAGCCATATATAAAACTCCACCAATTTTAATTATTTCAGATGGCTGAAAATTTATACCAGCAATACTTATCCACCTTTGAGCTCCATTAGATGCTACTCCAATAATAACAGTTAATAAAGCAAATCCAATACATGTCATCAATATAATTTTATTAAGTTTTGCATACACTTTGAATGGTATATATGTAATGAATATCATCCCAGCGAACCCTATTATAGCTGCAAAAACCTGTTTTCTAAGGAAATAAAAAGGATCTCCATCAAATTTATAATAACCATCTGGATAACTAGAACTGTAAACCATTAAAAAACCGAAAAGTACTAATATTAATATTACAAAAACTAGTAACCAATCGATGGTTTTTTTCTTAACTTTGCGTATTGATTCCTCCATAATATTTTACCCTTTCCTTAAAATCTTTCCCTCTTACTTCATAGTTAGGATACATTCCCCAACTTGCACAAGCAGGTGAAAGAACAACATTATCTCCAATACCGCTTAATTCAAAAGATTTTTTTACTGCTTCATCCATATTTAGTACTTTATAAATATTATGAAAATCATATTTTTTTGCACATCTCTCGATATCGTCTGCTGTTTGACCTAATAGTATTAAAGCTTTTACCTTTTCATCGAAAGATTTTATAAAATCATCATATGTTGATTTTTTATCATAGCCTCCAGCTATTAATATTATAGGTTTTTCAATACCTTCTACAGCTTTAATAGATGCATCAGGATTAGTTCCTTTAGAATCATTATAAAATTTAACACCATTATATTCTCCACAAAATTCTAAACGATGTTCAACACCTTTGAATTCCTCTAATACTTTAGCAATTATTTCTGGTTCTATTTTCAATGCTAATGCAGCGCCAGTAGCTGCTAAGGCGTTTTCTACATTATGCTTTCCAGGTATAAATATATCGGCTACATTAAAAACAAATTTAGTATTTAATTTATCTTTATAAAAAACTTTGCCCTCATCAATAAATATACCTTCATCTAAAATTCTTTCAGTACTAAAAAATATTTTCTTAGCATTAATTTTATTACTGTATTCTCTTATAATTCTATCTTCATAGTTTAATATTGCATAATCATCTTTTCCTTGATTGCAAACATTTTTGAATTTTGCTTCTATATAATTATCCATTGTTTGATGATAATCCAAATGATCTGGAGTAATATTTGTAGTTACACTAATATGAGGTTTATATTCATTCGTACCTGCTAACTGAAAACTACTAACTTCTGCAACAAGAACCTCTTCCTCAGTCGAGTTTAATGCATCATTAAATATTCCAGAGCCTATATTACCAGTAAGTTTACAGCTAATGCCACCTTTCTTGACTATTTCACCAATTAGTGTAGTAGTTGTAGTTTTACCATTTGTACCTGTTATAGAAATTATCGTAGCTTTAGTTATTAAATATGCAGCTTCTAAATCACTTATTACTTTTATATTCATATGTAAAAGTTTTTTAATAATAGATGTTTCATATTTAATACCAGGGCTTTTTATAGCCAAATCAATTAAATCAAAATTAATATTATCACGATGGCTACCAAAATAATATGTTGCTTTGATTTTCTCTAGTTCCTTTAACTTGTTTATATTCTTTTCCTTTGGTGATTCATCATATACATAAATTTCTGCCCCAAGAGTACTTAATCCCTTTACGCAAGATATTCCTGAAACACCAAGTCCTATTACGAGGATTTTTTTATTATTAAACATCACATTAACCTCATTTCTAAAAAGCTACCTTATTTTTATTTTATGTTTTTATATTGAATAAATTCCTATGAAAGCCAATATTACTGTTATAATCCAAAAAGCTCCAACTACTTTTGTTTCCTTCCAACCACTCATTTCAAAGTGATGATGAATAGGCGCCATCTTAAAGATTCTTCTATGAGTTCTCTTATAATGTAAAACCTGTATTATTACAGATAATGCTTCGGCAAAATATATGCCTCCTATAATTGGAATTAGAAGAACTAAATTAGTTAATACTGCAACTGCTGAAACTGCCCCTCCCAATGCTAAAGAACCTGTGTCTCCCATAAATACTTTTGCAGGGTGAGCATTGTGTTTTAGAAAACCAAGACATGCTCCAGACACAGCTGCACTAATTATAGATATGCCATGATATATAGGGTCAACATATCTAAGACTAAGACTATTTGCTATTAAACTAAATGCTGCCATAACTATTAGAGTAATACCCGTATTTAAGCCATCTAATCCATCAGTTAAATTAACTGCATTAACTGTACCTAAAACTACAAATACAATAAAAGGTATATACAAAGGTCCTAAATCAATTTCTACATTGGTAAACGGTATTAATAGTTCTGTTCCATTTATACTATAATTTTTACTATAATAAGCTAACAAAAAAGCAAAAAATATTTGACCTAAAATTTTCTGATATGCTCTCAATCCTAAGTTTCTTTTTAATACAATTTTTATATAATCATCAATAAAACCAATTAGACCAAATCCCATAATAAAAAACATTACAGCAAAAATTTCTTGTTTATAATAGCCACTTGTTCCTATTGATATTAATATCGCAAGGATAATAATGACACCTCCCATAGTAGGTGTACCCGACTTGCTATAGTGTGACTTAGGCCCTTCCTCTCGGATGCTTTGTCCTACTTTTAAACGCCTTAAAATTGGTATAATAACTGGCCCTAAAAATAAAGCTATTAGGAAAGATACAATTATTACTCTGATTATCTGTTCGTTACCCTGCATTTTTATATCTCCTTAATTCCTTACTCCACGTTTTCTTTCAATGTCTTTTATTGCTCTCTTGGCAATTGTTGTTTCATCATAGGGAACTTTCTCTACTCCCATATCTTGATAAGGTTCTGTCGATTTACCCGCTAACAATATTACATCTTTGCTCTGCGAGTTGTCAATAGCATAATAAATAGCTTCTTCCCTTTCAATTATAATTTTAAATTTTCCATCGTACTTTTCAACACCTTTAGCGATTTCTGAACATATGTCATATGGATCTTCAAATCTTGGATTATCTGAAGTTAATATACTTAAATCACAATATTTACCAGCGATTTCTCCCATCGGAGCTCTCCTTGATAAATCTCTCTCACCACCAGCACCAAACAAAACAATTTTTCTGCCTTCTGCAAATTCATTTATAGTGTCCATTACTTTCTGTAACCCATCAGGTGTATGTGCAAAGTCTAAAATTATTATACAATCTAATTTATTTTCTAAAATTTCAAATCGACCTGTTACTCCTTTAATTTTATCTAATGCATTTATAATATCATCAATTTTCTCTCCTAATGCGTATGCAGCGCCAAAAGCTCCTAAAGAATTGAGTACACTAAATTTCCCTGGAGTATTTACATGAGCCTTTTTGTCAATACCTTGAATATTCAAATCAAAACTTGTTCCATTCATAGTTGTTACAAGATTAGAAGCCTTTATATCTGCAGGATTATCAATGCCAATTGATATTGCTTTTACACCTTCAGAAATAAGTTCCTTATAAAGTCTATTTCCATATGAATCATCAACATTAATAATATTATTAATGTTAGTTTTATAAAACAACTTTTTCTTGGCTTGATAATAATTCTCCATTGTTTTGTGAAAGTCAAGATGATCCCTAGTAAGATTAGTAAATATCCCAACATCAATTGAAACATTATCAATTCTATTCAATTCAAGAGCATGAGAAGAAACTTCCATGAAGCAATGTGTAACCGAACTTTCAACCATTCTACTCAAATAAAATTGTACATCTGACGCTTCAGGTGTTGTATTATTTGTTTTAATTTTCTCATCATCAACTAAAGTACCCATTGTACCGATTATACCAGATTTTTCTCCAAGAAAATCATAAATCCCTTTTAATAAATATGTCGTGCTCGTTTTACCATTTGTACCTGTTACGCCAGTTATATTTACCTTTTCAGATGGTCTGTTATATATTACATCTGCAACTATTGCCATTGATTCTCTAGGCGATTTTACTATAAGAAAGTTACCTTGTTCTATAACATTATCAGGTATGTATTCGCATATGACTAAAGATGCACCATTTTTCAATGCATCACATATGAATTTATGACCATTAGCAGTATAGCCATGAATCGCAACAAAAACATCGCCTTGCTCTGCTTTTCTCGAATCATATGTGATCCCTTTAATATTAACATCGTTTTTTCCTGTATAATTTATATAATCTAGTTGGTTAAGTAAAACTTTAATATCCATAGTAGTGCTCCCCTTTAAAGTTTATGTTATTATCGCAATTTTATCATATTTAAATTGTAACTACAATATAAAAGTATGGAACGCATTAATAGCGTTCCCTTACTCACTTAAAATCAAAGTTACAACAGAATTTTTCAGAATTTTTTCCCCTGCCTTCGGAAATTGGGACTTAACTATTCTGTCAGCTTCTACTTCAATAGTAACATTGCTTTGCAAACCAACACTTATTAACTTATTTGATGCCTCCGCAATTGTAAGTCCTAATAAATTAGGTACAACAACCGTTTGTGCTTCAACATTACCAAGTTCTTCCTCCGTATAAACAGGCTCAACATCATAATACTTCATTATATTTTCTAGTAAATCGCCAGCAACAGGACCTGCAACTACACTACCGTAATATCCAATACTTCTATCAGGTTCATCAACCATAACAAGAACAACTGCCTTTGGATCATCTACAGGTGCAACTCCAACAAACGATGATATAAATTTACCATCAACATAACGTCCATCAATTACTTTTTGAGCAGTACCTGTTTTACCGCCAATTCTATAACCAGGTCTATATGCTTGTTTAGAACCAGCCTCTGCTGTATCTCTCATTATTTGAAGCATCATCTTTGATGTTTTTTCAGATATTACTTTTCTTCTTACTTTGGATTCGAAATTTTCTATTAAATTTCCTTCCTCATCAATAAGTTGCTTAACAATTCTCGGCTCCATTAACTCTCCACCATTAGCAATGGCACATACTGCAGTTGCAAGTTGAATTGGTGTTATAGCTATACCTTGACCAAAAGCTTGAGTAACCACATCAACGTCTTTCATATATTCAGGCTCTTTTACTAATCCAAGTGCTTCTCCGTTTAATCTTATACCTGATTGCTCTTCAAAACCAAATGATTTTAAATATTTATAAAATAAATCTTTTCCAATATCTAATCCTATCTCAGCCAAGGCATCATTACACGAATTTTGAATTGCTTCTGAAAGCGTCTGTTGTCCGTGAGGATTATAATATCTCCAACATTTAATATTTTCATTTGGTATTTGACGAACATACCCATCACAAAAATATGTAGAATCTAACGATGCTGTATTTTCTTCTAATGCTATAGCAGTAGTTACTAATTTAAACGTTGAACCAGGCTCATATATATCATTGACTGCTGGATTTCTCCACATGTCAAACCAAGCTTCTGGTAATTCTTCATCAGACATAGTTTCCCATTCCTGTTTCACTACTTCATCAATAGGTTCTTTAGGAATATTAGGATCATAATCTGGCTTACTTGCCATTGCTAAGATATCTCCATTATTTGGATCCATTACTAGAATTGTTGCTCTTTTTGCATTATAATCAGATTTAACCCTTTCTGCAGCAGATTCAGCATAATGTTGTATAACTTCATCAACTGTAAGTACAACACCTAAACCATCCTCAGATTCATAATACTGATTATAGCCAAAAGGTAACTCTCTACCATAAGAATCTGTGTTAACAACCATTCTACCAGGTATTCCGGTTAAATAGTCATTATATGTAGCTTCTACTCCATAAGATCCTTTTTGATCAAAATTAGTAAAACCTAATATATACGGTGCAAAATTACCATAAGGATATATTCGCTTATTATCATCAATTATATTAATTCCGCTTAATTCAGACTCTCTAATTTGCTGCGCCTGTTCATCAGTTATCCATCTTTTTAAAACTACATATGAAGAATTAGAAGTAATTTTTTCTAAAATTTCTTCATAATTCATTTCTAATATGTTAGATAAAATTTCAGCTGTTTCTTCTGGGGTTTTAGTATTAACAGGAATTTGATTTGCTGATGTATCTTCAGTAAAAAACGACGTATTTATTTTCTTTAGTATCGATGTAAGAAATCCGTCATCAACTTCAGCTGTAGATTCAGTTAAAGCTGATTTTGCTCCCTTTTTTACATCTGCAGGAATACATGTCACTGAATTTGAACTTACGCTAGTTGCCAGTTTCTTACCTCTTGCATCATATATTGTACCACGTTTAGCATTTATGGTAATATCTCTAGCCCAATTCTCCATAGCAGCCTTTTTATATTCTTCACCTTTAATGAGTTGTACATATCCTAGCCTTATAATCAATGCAACTGTAACTAAAAAAAAACAAAGCAAAAATACCAACATTCTTCTTTTGTTTTGAAGGTTAGTACTGCTTTTTACACGTCTTTTCATATGGAAACCTCCTTACCTAATGAAACCAATAACCTTGTCAATAAATCCATATAATAGATTTTCATCTTCTGTCAATAAATCAGCTTCATCTTCTGCAATGTTAGATTCACCATATGCAAAATCTATAAACACAGTCTGCTTTCTGCTTGGGTAATTCATCCCTAAATAGGTTTTTGCCAATTCTTCAATATTATTTGTGTTCTTGATACTCTCCAAAGCAATATTATATTCGTCTATACTATTATTAAGCTCTGAAATTTCTTGATTAATAGTATATAACTCCATTTTCTTATCAGTTATGATGGCATAATTGTATACCAATAAAATTCCCAATAGAAAAGCTACTGCTAGCATAGCTGAATTTTTAAAACTATCTATAACAATTCTATTATTTTTTTTCTTTTTTATACGCTTTTTCTTTGGAGATTCTAGAATTTCTTGTCCATAATCAAATTCTATTGATTCTTTTCTTAAAGCTGACATTAAATCTACACCCTTTCACCTATTCTTAGCTTTGCACTTCGTGCCCTGCGATTTTCATTTAGTTCCTCATCAGATGCAACTATTGGTTTTTTTGTAATTATTTTTAATTTGCGTCTGTGATCACATATACACTGTGGAAATTCTGGCGGACAAATGCAGTCCTTATTCAAATTCACATATGTATTCTTAATAATTCTATCCTCTAAGGAATGAAATGTTATAACACAAATTCTTCCTTTATGTTTCAATCTGTCCACTGCACTTTTAATTGTAGTTTCAAGTATTTCCAATTCTTTATTGACTTCTATTCGTATAGCCTGAAATGTTCTTTTTGCCGGATGAGACCCTTCTTGTCTAACTTGTTTAGGTATAGCCTTTTTTATTATACTTACAAGTTGACCTGTTGTTTCAATAAATTCAATTTCTCTTTCTTGTACAATAAACTTAGCTATTCTTGCTGCCCAATTTTCTTCACCATAGTCCTTAAGGATACGAGTTAATTCTTCCTCATCATATCCATTTACTATATGTCTTGCAGTTGTTGTTTGACTTTTGTCCATTCTCATGTCAAGAGGCATATCATTATTATAACTAAATCCTCTTTCTGGTATATCTAATTGAAATGATGAAACACCTAAGTCAAAAATTATTCCATCTATTTTATCTATATTTAATTCATTTAATACTTTATCAATATTTTTAAAATTACTATTTACAGCTGTAAAGTTATCAAATTCTTTCAGCCTTTCTCTTGCCCTGTCTATTGCATAATCATCTTGATCTATACCAATTACTTTTCCATCTATAGCTCTTTTAAGTATTTCGCAAGTATGTCCTCCCCCGCCTAAAGTTGCGTCGACATAAATTCCATCTTTTTTTATGTTCAATCCATCAATAGATTCCTTTAACAGAACCGATGTGTGGTTATAATTCATGTCACTCCTCCTTTATAAACCTATCCCCAATTCTGACATTTTTTCCGAAATGCTGTCAAAATCAAATTCGTCATCGTTGGAGTATTCAGTCCAACTGTCTTTATTCCAAATTTCAATTCTATCTATAACCCCTATTATAGTAGCTTCGTTATTTAATCCGCTAAATTCTCGTAGAGATGGCGGCACTAATATTCTACCCTGTTTATCAAAACTACATTCACTAAATCCAGAAACAAATCTTCTTAAAAAAAATCGTTCCTGTTTATTAAAAGTAGATAAATTTTTGAGTTTACCAACAAATTCTGTCCATGTTTCAATAGGATAAACGAATAAACATTTATCCAAACCTTTACCAATATAGAAATTTTCTCCTAGTTCATTTCTAAATTTAGAAGGAATTATAACTCTTCCCTTCTCATCAAATGAATGTATATATTCACCAGTAAACATAATCTACCACCTACTGGGCATATTATACCACATAATGGGTTATAAATGCCACTATTATTTTTAAATTTTAAAATTATTTTTTATTTCCCACTTATCACCACAATAAAACAATCAATTGAAACAAAGCAGAATTACATTATATTTTTATTCTATTGACGAATAGGTAATACAAATATATAATAAAAAACAATGAATACGTATAGTATGCAGGATATCTATAGTATATAAAATTAGGAGGAAAAAATGGATCCAGTGGCATTTAGTATATTTGGAGTAGATATAATGTGGTATGGAGTATTAATATCACTTGGAGTACTTATAGGTGTTTTATTGGCACTAAGAGAAGCAAAAAGAGTAGGATTTAAAGAAGAAAATTTATTAGATTTCTTACTAATTGCAATTCCAACTGCCATAGTCGGTGCTAGAGCTTATTATGTGATTTTTTCTTGGGATTATTATAGTCAAAATTTAAATCAAATTATAAACATTAGAAATGGCGGCTTGGCAATTCATGGAGCTTTAATATTAGGTGTTATAGTTGGTTATATATTTTGTAAAGTTCGAAAAATTAATATTTTTCAGTTGCTCGATATAGTAATACCTAGCGTTTCCCTTGGTCAGGCAATAGGAAGATGGGGTAATTTTATTAATCAGGAAGCCCATGGAGGACCTACAGATTTGCCTTGGGGAATAATTGTAGATGGACAGAAAGTCCACCCAACATTTTTATATGAATCCCTATTAGATTTTTCTATATTTATTTTTCTAATATGGTATAGAAAGAAAAAGAGAAAAACTGAAGGAGAAGCTTTTGCTCTTTATCTAATATTATACTCAATGGCTCGATTCTTTGTTGAAGGTTTAAGAACTGACAGTTTAATGTTTTTAAATATGCGTGTAGCACAACTCGTAAGTGTAATATCCATTATTTTAGGTATAGTATTATTTTATTTTCTTAGAAAAAACTTAAAAACAACTAAGTAATTAAAAAATCAGTTAGACAAGTTATCTAACTGATTTTTTTATGAGCTTCAATTTTATCTAAGTGTAGCTTCAAATTTTTTCTCTAATTCTTCTAAAATTTTCTGATGTACCTTTTCAACTTCTTTTTCCTTCAAAGTACGTTCTTTATTTCTATAAGTTACTGAAAATGCTGTACTTTTAAAACCTATCTCGATATGTTCACCTTTATATACATCAAACAACTTAACATTTTCAATAAGATATGGATTTACTGACTTAATAGTTTCTTCCATATCACCTGCTAACACATCATCTTTTACCTTAACAGCAATATCCCTTACCATTGAAGGATATTTAGGTAGAGTCTCGTATTTCCATTCAGTATTTTTATTTACCAAAATTTTATCGATATCAATTTCTGCAATATAAACCTTATTGTCTAATCCATAATTATTTGTTACTTTAGGGTTTATCTCACCATAAATTCCAATACTTTCGCCATTAACAAACATATCTGCTGTTCTGCCTGGATGAAATGTCGAATTATCTTTAACAAACTTTAGTTTCACCGATATTCCAAATCTTGACAAAATTCCTTCGATAACTCCTTTTAAATTAAAGAAATCAAGCTTTCCATACATTCCTATGCAAATTTTTGTTTTTTCTATAGGTTGATCAACAACTGGAATTTGTTTAGGTATAAAGGTACTTCCAATTTCAAATAGTTTGGCTTCATCTGCACCTCTATTTATATTTCTTTGAATAACATCCATCATATTAGGAATTAAGGTAGATCTCATTGAGCTATAATCTTCTCCCAACGGATTTAATAATTTTATATAATTTCTTAATTCACTATTTTCCGGAACACATATATTATCATATGCCTTAGGGCTAATAAAAGAATAAGTCGTTATTTCATTTAATCCCATCCCACATAATATATTTTTAATTTCGTCTTCTAACAATCTCTTTTCTGACTTTTTACCTACTCTGATATTTCCTTGTAGAGGTTTAGACTCAATGTTTTCCAAACCATACATTCTACCAACTTCTTCTATTAAATCAGCTTCTTGTTCTATGTCAGTTCTAAAATATGGAATTTTACAACTAATTTTTTCTTTATCATAGGTGCTTTCTATTTCAAGAATATTAAGAGATTTAAGCATATCTTCTACTGGTATTTCAACACCAAGAAGTTCAGTTACCCTATATGGGCGAAGTGTTACAATAGGAGACACATATTCACTTTTTCCTGCCTCTAAATATCCACTTACAACTGTACCAGCCCCTATCATTTCAATTAGCTGACAAGCTCTTTTACTCGCTATTTCAACCATAACATAACCCATTGGCTTTTCATTTCTAGCAGAAGCTTCTGAACGCATACCCAGTTTTTTAGATGTTCCTCTCACAGAATTCGGATTAAAATTAGCACTTTCCAAAACCATAATTTTAGTATCATCATTAATTTCAGAATGTAATCCACCCATAACACCAGCAATACAAGCAGGTTTTTCAGCATCTGCAATAACTAGCATTTCACTTTCTAAACTTCTTTCAACTTGGTCTATAGTAACTATTTTTTCATCTTTTTTAGCTCTTCTTGCAACTAATTTTCTACCTTTCAACGATTCTAAATTATAAGCATGAAGAGGCTGCCCTAATTCTAACATTACATAGTTTGTTACATCTACTATATTATTAATCGGCCTCATACCAGCATCCATCAACGTCCTTTGCATCCAAAGTGGAGAAGGCCCAATTTTTATGTCTTTAATTACTTTTGCATAAAAACGACTGCATAAATTTTCATCTTCTATCACAACATCATCTAAATAATCTGTTATTTTATCCACTTCATTTTTTATTTCTATTTTAGGAAATTTAAACTTAGTTCCCAAAGTCGCTGCCGTTTCTCTAGCCATTCCAACTATATTCAAACAATCAGGTCTGTTAAATGTTACTTCAACCTCTAATGCACTTCCGTTTAATGATAATGCATCCTTAATATCAACTCCCAGTTCAGTATTTGCAGGAAGAATAGCAATTCCATCTTTGAATTCCTTTGGAATAACTTTATCATCAAAACCTAGCTCTTCATATGAGCACATCATTCCATAAGAAGGAAGTCCTCTAAATTTAGTTTTCTTTATTTTTAGTCCATTTGGAAGAACAGCGCCTTCTAAACATACTGGAACGACATCACCTTCATTAATATTATTTGCTCCCGTAATTATTTGTACAGGCTCTCCTTCATTTATATCTATTTTAGTGACTACTAGCTTATCCGCATTAGGATGTTTTACTATCTCTAAAATTTTACCTGTAACAACATTCTCTACTTTCTTTTCATAATCTATAACAGCGTCAACATGAGACCCCGTAAGTGTTAATTTATCTGCTAAAGTTTTATTATCAGTATTTATATCAACATATTGACTCATCCATTTAATAGGTACTAACATTCTACACGCCTCCTTAAAATTGTTTTAAAAATCTTACATCATTTTCAAATAACAGTCTAATATTAGGTATCCCGTATTTTACCATAGCCACTCTATCAATCCCCATGCCAAATGCATATCCTGAATAAACTTCTGGATCTATGCCACAGTTTCGAAGTACATTTGGATGTGTCATACCACAACCAAGCAATTCCATGCTCCAACCTGTTCCATTGCAGGCAGGACAACCCTTACCCATACATATTGGACATGATACATCAACCTCTGCACTCGGTTCAGTAAATGGAAAGTTATGGGGTCTAAACCGAGTTTTCATTTCACTTCCAAATAATTCTTTTACAAATTGATCTATAGAATCCTTTAAATTAGCCATCGTTACACCTTTATCAACAACTAAGCATTCCATTTGATGAAACATCGGTGAATGTGTATCATCAACATCATCAAAACGAAAAGTTCTTCCTGTAGAAACCATTCTAATAGGTAATTTTCCTTCCTTCATTGCTCTTATTTCAACTGGTGAAGTATGAGTTCTTAATACTAAATCCTCTGAGATATAAAAAGTATCGGATTTATCTCTTGATGGATGGTCATAAGGTGCATTTAAATCATCGAAATTATTGCTTACTGTTTCTATTTCAGGTCCATCAACTACATCATATCCCATACGCATAAATAAACTTTCAAGTTCTTCTTTGACTTGCATTAGAGGATGTCTTCTTCCAATTTCAGGTAAAATGCCAGGCATTGTAATATCCAATGACTCAGATTTCAATTTAGCTTCTGCTACTTTTGTATCTAATTTACCTTTTATTTCTTTTATTTCATTTTCAATTATAGCTCTTACTTCATTTGCTAACTTCCCCATTTCAGGTCTTTCTTCTTCAGATAAACTACCCATTGATCTTAGTATTTGAGTCAATTCACCTTTTTTCCCTAAATATTGAACCCTTATTTTTTCAATATCAGCATTTTCAATACATTCTTTTAATTGATTTAATGCTTCTGTCTTTAACTTTAAAAGTTGTTCTTTCATATATATACTCCTTTCAATAAATCATATAATAACAAAGGACCTCGCCTCTAAAGAGGCGAAGTCCGCGGTACCACTCTTGTTTGCCTTCAAAAATTACATAGTTATATTATTTGAATGCCTTGAATTTTTATAACGGTCTATCCGTACAGAACTACTAATTTCATTCTGTAAGCTCAAAAGTGAAATTTCAACATAATTATTTAAAACCATTTTCAGCCAAGATGATTTTTCTCTTAAAAACATACTCTTATGTCTACTTTGCTTTTTCATTGCATTATTATTAAATTTGATATTATTTTATATTTTAGTTACATCATAAATAATTGCCTCATAATATTCTACATGAAATGTTTAATAAATTATTTTGATTATATCAAAAATACAACAAACTTACAATAGTTTTTTTCTTATTTCATAAATAGAGATTCCTGCTGCAATTGAAGCATTTAGAGATTCAGATCTTCCAGTCATTTTTATTGAAATACAAATATTGGATTCATCTATTATTTCCTGAGAAATACCCTGCCCTTCATTACCAATTACTATACATATTTTATCAGAATTATCGATACTTTCAAAGGAATAAGCTGAGTCAACAACTGTGGAAATTATCTTAAACCCTTCATGTTTCATATAACTAATTATTTCTATGTCACTTTCAATATATATTATAGGTACTCTAAACATAGCACCAGCTGTTGCTCTAACAACTTTTGGATTGTATGCATCAACACAGCCTTTATTTAATATTATAGCTGTAGGCCCAAAGGCATCTGCAGTTCTTATAATAGTTCCTAAATTCCCCGGATCTTGTATGCGGTCACACATTATAACAAATTTACAATTATCTAAAATCTCTTTCTTGGTGTATTTGTTTTTTCTTACTACAGCCAATATTCCTTGTGAATTAATAGTTTCTGAAATACCACTAAATATATTATCTTCACAAAAAAAATATTCTATTTTTTGTTTTATTAACATATTTAAAAGATTCTTTATCTCTTCTTTTTCAGATGAATTTTCATTTAATAAGACAAATCTTACTTCTGAGCACTCGTTTATAGCTTCTTTTATAAATTTTATACCTTCGACAATAAATGAACTCTCAGCTTCTCTATTTTTTTTTATACTTAAGGAACGGATATATTTAATTTTACTATTATCTTTACTTTTAATAATTTCCATATTAATCAGAAATGCATAGCACTTCCCTATTCCTTTCCATTGAATTTTTTCAAACTCTTGTTGTCCCCTAACACAACTAATATATCACCCTTTTTTATAACACTGTCAGGAGGTGGAGATATGTAAATTTCTTCACCGCTTCTTATTGCTATTATATTTACTTTATGTACCTTCGAAAATTTCAAATCTTCTATTGTATTATCTACCCATTCTTCTAAAGCTACCGTTTCAATTATACTATATTCAGATGACAATCTTATCGCCTCTAGTATATTTGGTGTAGTTAAATTGTTAGCAATTCTTATACCCATATCTCTTTCTGGGAAAACTATATTATCTGCTCCAATTTTTTTAAGTAACATTGCATGAGTTTCGTTTTTTGCCTTAGCTATAACAAAAGGTACTCCCTTTTCTTTTGCCATTAATGTTGCCATTATTGATGCTTCAAGATTAGAACCAATTGCAATGACAGCAACATCAAAATTTTTTAATCCTAAAGCATTATAAGCTGACTCATCAGTTGCGTCAATCTGAATTGCATGGGTGACAAATTCCGAAAGTTCTTCCACTGTTTCAGCATCATTATCTACTATCATAACATCGTGACCAAGGTCATTTAGCGTTTTAGCTACCGAAGTACCGAATCTGCCACATCCAATTACTATTATTTCTTTCATCATAATACCTCCCTTATCCAATAATTATCTTTCCCTCTGGATAGGAATAACTGCCTACTTTTTTATCTTCTTTTAAAAAAGCATATACGACAGTCAGTGAGCCTACCCTACCAACGAACATTACAATTGTTAATAGAACTCTACCAAAAAAACTTAATTCTGCTGTCAAACCTCTCGTTAATCCTACAGTTGCAGAAGCAGATACAACTTCAAAAAATATATCTAAAAAATCAAATCCTTTATCCGCTTCAGTTATCGTCAGTATAACTGTAACAACAAAAATTAACATAGATGCTAAACCTATAACTGATACTGCCTTTAATATGGTTTTACCAGTGATTTTTTTTTCAAAAATTTCAACACTTTTATTACCTTTAACCAAATTGTATATAGCTATAAAAACGACACCAATGGTTGTTGTTTTTATACCACCAGCAGTTGAAGCAGGTGAGCCACCAATAAACATTAAAAATATAAAAATAACTATACTAGGCATCCTTAAATCACTAATTTCAATAGTATTAAATCCCGCTGTCCTTGTAGTAATTGACTGAAACAAAGAGGCTTGTATTTTACCTAAAAAACTTAAATTGCTCATAGTTTCCGAATTGTCATACTCTAAAAAGAACACTAGAAGTGCTCCTCCTATTAACAATATAACCGTTATTATTAATACTAGCTTTGAATGAAGGGTTAATTTTTTTAATCCTTTGTTTTTATAAATATCCATAAATACAAAAAAACCTAATCCACCTATTATAATTAAAAAACATATTACAAAATTAACAAATGCATTATCTACATAATCTATCAAACTGTTCCCAAATAAATCAAAACCAGCATTACAAAATGATGATATAGAATGAAATATAGAAAATCCTATGCCCTTCGCTACCCCATAGTCCTTTATAAATACAAAAGAAAGTAAAATAGCACCTAATAATTCTAATCCAAAGGTATAAACTAAAATGTTCTTAGTTAGCTTCACAACTCCATGTAACTCATCTACATTTCTCTCTTCCATAATAAGAATTCTCGTCTTTAATGTTATTTTTTTACCAAGAAAAAATGATATCAAAGTAGCCATAGTCATAACACCTAATCCACCAATTTGAATTAAAATTATAATAATAATCTTTCCAAAGACCGACCAATGTTGTGCTGTATTCACTACTGCCAATCCAGTAACACATGTTGCAGATGTAGATGTAAATAGAGCATCAATAAATCCAATACTTACGCCACTTTGAGTTGCTATTGGTAAGCTTAAAAGCATTGAACCGATTAAAATTACAGTTACAAATCCTATTATAAATATAATATGAGGATTTTTTTGTTCAAAATTCTTCCTTCTATTTAAATCTTCCATAATACCCTCTCTTATATACAATGACATATTAAGTAAATTTAATATATATTATATCATCATATTAAAATCCAAACAATATTTAATTAATAATGAATAAAAAGATTTGCTTCGCAACGCCGCTAGGGGGACCTATGTCCCCCTTCGGCGTAAAAATGCTTTATTAAAGCATTTTTACTGAGCACCCCCCTTAACGGCAAGGACGTTCCGTCCTTCCTCGTTTTTTATTACATAGGAAAGGAGAACTTTCCTATATAATAAAAAAATAGACTGCTATTTACAGTCTAAATAATTAATTAATTTGATTTTACTTGTTCAACTAAATTTGTAAATCCAGCTGGATCATAAATTGCCATTTCAGAAAGCATCTTTCTGTTAATATCAATACCATTAACTTTTAGAGCATTAATAAATCTACTGTAAGACATTCCATTTTGTCTTGCTGCAGCATTTATTCTAGCAATCCACAATTGTCTAAATTCTCTTTTTCTTAACTTTCTTCCTACATATGCATATTGTAATGATTTCATTACTGCTTGATTTGCTGTTCTATATAATTTGCTCTTAGCTCCGTAATAACCTTTGGCAAGTTTCAATACTTTTTTATGATTTTTCTTTGCATTTACAGCTCTTTTTACTCTAGCCATCTCTTACTTCCTCCTTATTGTGCTATTTTAATATGGTAATAATTTGCTAATTCTTCCTAAATCAGCATCAGATACCAATGTGCTTTTTCTTAAATTTCTTATTGATTTAGAAGCTTTTTTACCAGTGAAATGGTTGCTTCCTTGCTTTGCTCTTTTAATTTTTCCGCTTCCAGTTTTTTTAAATCTTTTAGCAGCTGATCTGTTAGTTTTTAATTTTGGCATAACAGTTCCTCCTTCAAATGTTATTTCTTTGGTGTTAGAAACATAGTCATGTTTCTTCCTTCCATTTTTGGTTGCTTTTCTATTGTTGAACAATCTGCTATCATTTCAGCAAATTTCAATAGTACTTCACGTCCAACTTGAGTATGACCTAACTCTCTTCCTCTAAATCGCACAGCAACTTTAACTCTGTCACCATCCCGTAAGAACTTAGATGCATTTTTTGCTTTAACACTTAAGTCATGATCTTCTATATTGGGAGTCATTCTGATTTCTTTTACATTAATGACTTTTTGTTTCTTCTTTGATTCTTTTTCTTTTTTTGCTTGAGCATATTTGTACTTACCATAATTCATAATCCTGCATACTGGTGGTTTTGCTGTTGGCGATACATTTACTAAGTCCAACTTTTTGCTTTCCGCAATTTGCATAGCCTCTTTAGTGCTAATAATACCTAATTGGCTTCCGTCTGAATCAATGACCCTTACTTCCTTATCACGAATTTGCTCGTTAATTTGAAGTTCTTTAATAATTTACACCTCCTAAAAATATTAATAATATTCTTCAAGACTTCTTTAATACTTATATTATATTCTAAATTAAAATAAAAAAGATAGCCATTTCACCGCTATCCTAACATCGCAAATAATTGTTTCTTAACCCAACTAACAATTCTTTATTTAACAATAAAGACGCCGTAAGGTGAGAAGCGGTTACTTCTTCTTGAGTACTACAATAGTATATACAACATTATTATAATTGTCAACAAATATTTTTTATAACTATAAATTTTTAATAACACTTAATTATTTTTTATTGTTATAACTTTTTACGTAATGGTAAAGATAAACTATGACTTAATAAAAAGGAGCATATTACATTATATGATACGAGGAGATAAAATGAAAATCAAAAACAATTATCTAACAATTATCTTTATAGTATATAACATTGTTATTTTAATGATATCAAATAATTATTCATTGTCAATAATTTTTTATATGCCAATTATAATTTATACAGTTTACTTAATTAGAAGTTTACTTAATACTAACAAAAAAAATGAAGACAAAATAGAATCTCAAGAATCAGTATCATCTACGACTTATTTTGACAAAAAAAAACCTGAAGAACCTAAAATACAAATAAGCTTTGAAGATGTAGCTGGATTAGATGAAATAAAGGATGACTTAACTGACGTTATTGACTTCTTAAATAATGAAGCTAAATACACACTTATGGATGCAAAGGTGCCACGTGGTATCCTACTTTACGGTCCTCCTGGCACAGGCAAAACCCTTATAGCTAAAGCAATAGCTGGCGAAGCTAAAGCTACCTTTATTTATTCAAGCGGTTCAGAATTTGTAGAAAAATATGTTGGAGTCGGTGCAAAAAGAGTGAGAATGATTTTCGATCGTGCTCGCAAAGAAGCTCCTAGTATAATATTTATCGATGAAATAGATGCCCTCGGATCTAAGCGTAATTCTGAAAGCAATAATGAAAAAGATCAAACCTTGAACCAACTTCTAATTGAACTGGATGGTTTTAATAATACCAGCAATGTAATAGTTGTAGCTGCAACTAATAGGCTTGATTTATTAGATGAAGCCCTATTAAGACCTGGGCGTTTTGATAGGAAAATATATGTTGGAAATCCAAATTATAATTCTAGATTAAAAATATTAGAAGTTCACACTAAAAATAAACCTCTTGATAAAAAAGTACAATTAAGTGAAATTGCTACTAAAACCCATGGTTTCTCTGGTGCACAGCTTGCAAATATTGCTAATGAAGCTGCTTTGAAAGCTATTAAAGATAAAAACAAAAAAATTAATAGTAATAATTTTGAATATGCCATAGAGAAAACTGTTGCAGGATTAGAAATAAAGAATTCAACAATCTCAGAAAAGGAAAAAAAGATTGTCGCCTACCATGAAGCTGGTCATGCAATCACAGCAAAAACTTTGAATATAGATAAAATACAAAAAATATCTATTATTCCAAGAGATAAGGCTTTAGGATATGTATTAAAGTTCCCAACAGAAGATAAGTATCTTTACACTAAAAATGAACTATTTGATAAAATTACTGTATTACTAGCAGGAAGAGCCTCCGAAGAAATTTTTATGGGAGAAGTTTCAACAGGTGCATCTAATGACTTAAAAGAATCAACAAATATTATTTATGAAATAATCTGTAGTTATGGTATGGGAAGAAACAATAGAAATACCAGTATCGATGAAAGACTATTCAAGTATTACTTAGACAGTATAAAAGATGAAGCTTCCGAAATGGCTAAGGATGCTTATGATAGGGCTCTTAAAATAATTAAAGAAAATGAAAGCAATGTACAGAAAGTATCTGAATACTTATTAAAATATGAAACAATGAATGCAGAACAGTTAGATAAAATATTAGAAGAAAACAATAAGAAATCAGCCTTAACCATGTAAATTAACAACTTCCTTTAATATGCTTTATGATAAAAAAAGACTAAGGATGTCGAAGCTGTCCTTAGTCTTTTTATCATTTCGAAGGCGTAACTCAAAGAATTTACTACCTATTTAAGATAATCCATTGGTTGAGTTCTAACTCCATTAATTCTTACTTCAAAGTGCAAGTGATTGCCTGTCGAATATCCAGTTGAACCTATTAAAGCTATAGTTTCACCTCTAACAACTGCTTGTCCACTACTAACTAATAATTTTGAAGAATGTCCATAAAGAGTAGAAATTCCACCACCATGGTCAATTACTACATAATTACCATATGAATTATTCCATCCTGCTATCAGTACAACTCCACTATTGGCGGCTACAATTGGAGTTCCATAAGGAGCAGCTATATCTGTACCACCGTGACTTGACCATACACCAGTTATAGGATCTGCCCTACCTCCGAAATGTGATGTGATTCTATACTGTCCTGGTACTGGCCAAGCCATTTCTCCTCCAGCATATTCAACAGCACGTTGTGCAGCAATTATGTCTCTTTCAATTTGTTGCGATTGAGCTTCCATTTCAGCTTCTTGTCTTTGTATTTCTGCTATGTTATCTTCCAAACTTCTCATATAAGTTACTTTTGAGCGAGAAGCAACTAATACCTGGTCTTTTTTTTCATTCAAATTATTTATTACTGCTGTCAACTCAAGCCTTTCAGT
Organism: Sedimentibacter sp. MB31-C6; assembly: GCF_035934735.1. Taxonomy (NCBI): domain Bacteria; kingdom Bacillati; phylum Bacillota; class Tissierellia; genus Sedimentibacter; species Sedimentibacter sp. MB31-C6. The sequence continues at coordinate 2,525,348 of NZ_CP142396.1, read as the reverse complement.
TTCTAGGCTTAAATTCAAATCCTCTACTTCTAATTTTTGTTCTTCAATCTCCTTTAATAATTCTACATCACTTTGAATTATTAATTGAACCATATCAATACGAGTTAAAGCATCAATTAAATTTTCCGAATGTAAAATAACCTCTAAATATCCAGCTGTTCCTTGCTTATACATAACCCTCAATCGTTCTTCTAACGCCTCATTATTTTCTTCAATTTCATTATTTAACTTTTTTATTTCTTGTTCTGTTTCTGCTATTTTCATGTTAATTTCTTGCTTCTGAAGGTTGCAAGCATCAACTTCCAAACTAAGAGCATTTAATTCATAATCAAGTGCATTTATCTCTGCCTCAATATTTTTCTTTTCATTTTTTAAAGCATCCGCCTGTTTACGATACTCCTGAATTTGACTTTCAAGTTGTTTTTGCTTTTGCTGTAAATCAGCAATGCTCCCCCCAACACCTAAAGGAAAAATACTTAGTACCATTATTAAACATAATGATAATATAAAGGTTTTTTTAAACATACTCTCATACTCCTATACACTTAAGAATTTTTTTAATGAAATTAGACTTCCTAATATTCCTATTCCAATGCCAATAGTTAAAAATATTATTATAAGATCGTTAAGTATCATCTCTACCCCCACCAAATAACCAGACATGCCTGATATTAGTGCAATATATCTACCAGCCAAATAATTTATTAAATAATTATATCCAACCATTATAAGCATAATAGCTACAATTGACCCAATTACGCCAAGCATAATTCCTTCAATCATAAAAGGTCCTCTTACATAGCCATTAGTTGCTCCAATATACTGCATTAACTCTATTTCTTTACGTCTATTTAAAACAGTAATCTTAATTGTATTCGAAATAATAAATACACTTATAAGCATTAATATAATAATTAAACTTGTCCCAACTTTCTTAATAAATTCAGCTAGAACTATTAAACTATTTACTGCATCCTCATAAAATTGTACTTCTTCAACCCCGTCAAAAGTTTCAATTTGTGCAATTACATAATCAGAATATTTGACATCATCAAGCTGAACTATGTAAGTATTAGGTAATGGATTTTTTCTTAAACCTTCTAATAGATATGAATCTTCTCCCCAATTCTCTTTTAATTGTTCAAGTGCATAATCTTTCGTTTGGAATGCTACACCTAGAACACCATCTATCTCCTTAAAATCTTTACCCATTTGTTTAATTTTACTTTCTGATACATCTTCATCTATATAAACAGCTATCTCATCAAACGTTTCTTTAGTTATTAATGCTACATTATTTATATTCAATACTATAATTAATATAAATCCTAGTATTATTAAAACTGCCGCAACTGAACTAACAGCAGCTAGTCCCATCATACGATTTCTCCAAATACTTTTAAATGATTGTTTAAAAATATAGTTAAGCTTCTTTAGGTTCATCTGCATACCCCCCTGCTTTGATGTCTTTGATTATAACCCCATTTTTTAACTCAACTACTCTTCTTTGATATTTTTTAACTATATCTCTATCGTGAGTTGCCATAATGATAGTAGTTCCTCTTTTATTAATTTCGGTTAAAATCTTCATAATTTCCTTGGATGTATCATCGTCAAGATTTCCTGTGGGCTCATCTGCTATTATGGTTTCAGGTTTATTAATAACTGCTCGAGCAATAGCAACCCTTTGTTGTTCCCCTCCTGATAATTCATCTGGATATGATTTTGCCTTATCACTAAGACCAACCATACTTAAAACCAAAGGAACCTCTCTTCTTATATTTTTAGAATTACAACATATCATCTCCATTGCAAATGCAATGTTTTCATATACTGTTAATTTCGGAAGCAATCTATAATCTTGAAATATAAATCCAATTTTTCGCCTATATTCAGAAATATTTCTCTTTCTAATTTTAGTAATATTCTGATTATTATACTTAATAACTCCCTCAGTTGGGTTTATTTCTTTCAATAAAAGCTTTATTAATGTACTTTTACCAGCACCACTCTTACCTATAATAAATAAAAATTCTCCCTGTGCTATAGATAAGTTTATATTTTTAACTGCCGTGAAATCTTTCTTGTAAGTTTTTATTACATTGTTAAATTCAATCACATCTACACCTCTAAAATTACTATAATATATTATAACATATTTTGACAAATAATCTACCTTTACTTTTATATTCTACTTTATTTTTGTTGAAAATGAAATGTTTTTTTTTGGAATATTAAAAAAATAATAGAAATAATGAGAAATTAAGATATGTATCAGTGTAAGAAATGAATAAAGAAGCGAACTGCTTTTATTTGATAAAATTTGTATATAACATAACTTTTTCATACAAAAAAGACAACAGATGAGAAATTCAAGTTCAATAACTCATCTGTTATATAACAATAGCTTATTAATTTAATACTAATGCGCATATTCCTTTTCTAAAACTACTTTTTGAGGTAATTCTGTCATTTCTGTTTTTACAACAGTAAAAGGATAAGTCAAAATTTGTGCTGTAACATCACCAGGTTTAGGGTCAATGTACTCTGCGTAAACAGTCAAAATTTTTTCACCATTTTCTTCACTTAAAGTTAACCTATCAATTTCAACATCATAACCAGCCGTATTTTTTTCTCCTCTAGTTACTACTACATAAATATCATCATTTATTCTACATACTAAAGCTTTTTCCTTCATCCTGTAATTAGGCAAAACTTCACTTATCTGTGCTGGTATACTGTCTGGTTCTATTTTATCAAAACTCACATTTTCCGCACCCTTCCCTCTGAAGTATCTGAAAAAAAACAAAAGAGCAGCTATAAATACAATAATCGCAACAATTGATATAATTCTTTTCATAAACATCCCCCTACTATATATACTCTCTATATTCTATTCTTATATTTTAATTTTATGCTAATCATACAATAGTATGTTTTAAATTTGAGATTATTCAAAATAAGTATTTGACATTTAAGCTTGTCTATAAGTATAATTAATATAAGACACTAAGACATATTTAAATATAAGGAGTGGATAAAATGTCATGTGATTGTGCAGAATTTCAAAAACACGCAGATAATTTACAATTAAGAAATAAAAGTATTTTAGATATTGTTACAAAACTTGATGAACAAGTTTCTATGTTAAACAGAGCAGTTTTTAAATCAGTAACCCATTGTGGCTGTATAGAAATCAACGCATCTCAACAAGTTTTTTTAGATAATTTGACATTAGAAGAAAATCAAGAAAATTTAAAAACCCATATTGAAGGTGAACTGTGCCCTAAGTGCCAAGATAAAATAGAAGAAGAAATAGGAGATGTATTGTTTTATCTAGCTTCTATGTGTAATGCTTTAGAATTAGATTTAGATGATATTATGAAACAAAAACTAAGAAATTTAAAAACTTTAGGAATTTACAATCTACTTTAGTATGCATGAATTAATATTAAAAATAAAAAAAGGACGGCATTGCCGTCCTTTTAATATTCAATTATTTAATCTCTTTGACATAGTTCCAACAAAACTCCATATGTGCTTTTTGGATGACAGAAAGCTATTTTTGCTCCTCCAGCACCATATCTTGGTTTTTCATCAATCATTCTAATTCCCTTTTTCTTCATCTCAGCAATAGCTTCTTCTATATTGTCTACTTTATATGCTATATGCTGAACACCTTCACCATTTTTTGCTATAAATTTTGCAATGGCTCCATCTTCAGTAGTTGATTCTAAAAGTTCAACTTCAGTATCTCCAATAGGTAAAAAGGCTACTGTAACTTTTTGCTCATCAACAACTTCTTTACCTGCTGCTTTGAGCCCAAGTATTTCTTCATAGAATTTCAACGTTTCATCCAAATTTTTAACAGCTATCCCTATATGATCAACTTTTTTTACCATTTAATTACCTCCTACTTTTTTGCAATCGACTCTAAAAATTCATCTCTTACGTCATATACATTTTTCTCTTTGTTTAATATTTCTATTACCTTACTATCTAACTTGTTTTCACTATCAGTATGTGAAATAACTATTTTTCTTAACTCAGTTTCAATTAATTCAACAATTTCTATTTTAAGATTATTTCTTCGTCTTTCAAAAAACTTACCGCTTTCCTTCAAATAATTTATATGTTCATTAGTTTCCTCAATTAGCTTATCAATACCTTCATTTTTTACAGCTGTAACCATAACAATAGGAGGTCTGCGTTCAATATTTTGATTTAAGTCAAGCATCATACTTATTTCAGTAGCAGTACGATCAGCTCCAAATAAATCGCTTTTATTTATAACAAAAATATCTCCTATCTCCATGATTCCTGCTTTTATAGACTGAATATCGTCTCCTAGGCCAGGCACCATAACCATTAATATTGTATCAGCTGTTTTTACTATATCAACTTCAGATTGACCAACACCAACTGTTTCAATAATAATATAATCATACCCTGCAGCATCAAGTATTTTGACTGCATTCTTAGTATACTTCGATAGTCCTCCAAGGTACCCTCTAGTACCCATGCTTCTAATAAAAACATTTGGATTAAGAGCTAAATCCTGCATACGAATTCTATCACCTAGTATTGAACCACCAGAATAAGGACTAGTAGGATCTACAGCAATAATACCAACCTTTTTGCCCTCTTTAAGTAAAGCTTTCACCATTTTATCAGTTAGTGTGCTCTTACCTGCACCAGGAGGTCCTGTAATACCTATAATATGTGCATTCCCTGTATATTGATGTATATCTCTTATAATTTTTTCCGCTTCTTCATGATTGTTTTCAACTGCAGTTATAAGTCGAGCACATGCTCTCTTATTTCCAGTAAGCATTTGCTGTATTAATTCCTTAAATTCCAATTTGTCACCACCTTAAACGTAGAATTAGCATTATTGCAAACTGCGGGACGCATACAATGCGTCCCCTACATTTTAATATGTTATATTCATTGTATTTATCATTTAACGTTACTTTTAATGTATTCTATCATCTTTGTAGTAGTTGTTCCTGGAGTAAATATTTCTGCAATACCAGCATCTTTTAATCCTGGTATATCATCATCAGGAATTACACCGCCTCCAACTACTAAAATATCATTAACTCCTTGTTCTTTTAAAAGCTCAACAACTTTTGGGAATAAATGATTATGTGCTCCAGACAATATACTCATTCCTATTACATTAACATCTTCTTGAATAGCTGCTGCAACTATTTGTTCAGGTGTTTGTCTTAAACCTGTATATATAACTTCCATTCCAGCATCTCTTAAAGCTCGTGCAATTAACTTTGCTCCTCTATCATGTCCATCAAGACCTGGTTTAGCTACTAAAACTCTGATTTGTTTACTCATCTTTCATCCTCCTATACATTAAAGCAGTACTGCCTGCTCATATTCTCCAAAAACTTCTCTCATAACTCCACATATTTCACCAAGAGTAGCATATTCTCTAACTGCTGATAAAATAAATGGCATTACATTTTCAGTACCTTCACAAGCTTTTCTCAATGCTTCAAGTTTTTCTTTTACTGCATCATTGTTTCTTGCTGCTTTAACATCTTCAATTTTCTTTTTCTGCATTTCTCCTACAATTGGATCAACTTTTAACAAACCTTTAGGAGAATCTTCTTTTACTTGGAATTTATTAACTCCAACCACTATTCTATCTTCAGATTCTATTTCCATTTGATATTGATAAGCAGAATCAGTTATTTCTTTTTGGATGAAACCAAGGTCGATTGCCCTAGGTGCTCCTCCTAAATCGTCTATCTTACTTATATATTCCATAGCTTTTTCTTCTATTTCTTTAGTTTTAGCTTCAATATAATAAGAACCAGCTAATGGGTCTACAGTATTAGTAACACCTGTTTCATTTGCAATTATTTGTTGTGTTCTCAATGCAATTGTTACTGAAGACTCAGCTGGAAGAGCTAATGCTTCATCTCTAGAATTTGTATGCAAGGATTGAGTACCTCCTAAAACTGCTGCTAGAGCCTGCATTGCAACTCTTATAATATTATTATCAGGCTGTTGAGCTGTAAGAGTACAACCAGCTGTCTGAGTATGGAACTTTAACATCATTGATTTTTCATTTTTTGCTTTAAATCTATCTTTCATTATTTTTGCCCATAGTCTTCTTGCAGCTCTAAATTTAGCTACCTCTTCAAGTAAGTCATTATGTGCATTAAAGAAGAATGATAATCTAGGCGCAAAAGTGTCAACATCAAGCCCTGCTTTAATTGCAGCTTCAACATATGCAATACCATCAGCTAAAGTAAAACCTACTTCTTGTGCAGCAGTTGAGCCTGCTTCTCTAATGTGATATCCTGATATACTAATTGTATTCCATTTTGGAACTTCTTTAGAGCAATATTCAAATATATTAGTAATTAATCTCATTGATGGTTCTGTAGGGAATATATATGTTCCCCTTGCTATGTATTCTTTTAATATATCATTTTGAATTGTACCTCTTAATTTATCTGGAGTTACACCCTGTTTTTCTGCAACTGCTATATACATAGCTAAAAGAACTGCAGCAGGTGCATTTATAGTCATAGATGTACTAACTTTATCCAAAGGAATCCCATCAAAAAGTATTTCCATATCTTTTAATGAATCTATGGCAACACCAACCTTACCAACTTCACCTTGTGATAACGAATGATCTGAATCATAACCAATTTGAGTAGGTAAATCAAAAGCTACAGATAAACCAGTTGAACCTTGATCAACTAGATATTTGTATCTTTCATTTGATTTTTCTGCAGTAGCAAACCCTGCATACATCCTCATAGTCCAATTTTTACCTCTGTACATAGTAGGCTGATAACCTCTGGTAAATGGATATTGACCAGGATAACCAATTTCATTTTCATAATCAATATCTGTTATATCTTCCGGAGTATAAAGTCTTTCTACATTATCTCCTGAGCCAGTTTTAAACTCAGCCTTGCTTTCTGGTTTTTTACTAAGTGATTTGTTTAATACCTTTTCTTCCCAATCTTCTCTTGCTGTTTTTAACTGAGAAAGTTTTTCTTTTTCCAACATGCTTACCTCCATTTATTGAGCTTTAACAAGTATATTCTTTAATTAATATAATCCAAATTAATTAAATTTGCAAGATATTCCGTCAAAAAGATTTCCCTTTTTTTAAACTTGCATTAAAAATTGCAACATAAAATCATCCACGCATCCTAGCAATTAAAAAATTCATTAATATTTCAACATTGACAATGTTTTATTATATTTATTTAAACTATTTAAAATCCTTACAAATAAAAATTATTTTTATGTGCTGTCATAGCTCAAATCCATTTTTTGTTAATTTGCACTATATATTTCAATCACATATGAGTAATTTGTACATATTATATTATAGAAATATTTAGTACAACCATTATAAGTTAATCAAAATGCCACTAATAAAGGTGGTAAACATGAAATTAAAGGAGCATGCGAAATGAGTTATAGCAATGATAACAATATACAATCTGATTATTCAAAACAACATGTACATGATGTAGAAGGTTTAGTTTCACCAGCAGGTAGAGGCCGCGACAGACACACCCATTGTTTTGAAACTACAACAGGTAGGGCGATTCCTTGCAGAGATAGTCACATTCATGAAGTAGAATTTAAAACTAGCATTGATGATTGCCATTGTCACAAGTTTTGTGGAAAAACTGGTCCAGCTATACAATCAGGTTTTGGTGAACACATTCACTTAATAAAAGATCCTACATCTTGCAACGATGGACATAGACATTGTGTTATAGTAGCAACAGATACTGAAGAACCTATTAGATGCTAACTGTTATTTTAAAAAACAAAGGGCGAGATTATGATCTCGCCCTTACTGTTAAAATTGTATTAAATTAAACTCCTTCAAACAATGTTTCGAATTCTTTCCCCGTTATTGTTTCTTTTTCAAGAAGAGCTTGTGCAACCCTTTCTAATTTTTCCATATTTTCACTTAATAACTTTTCTGTCTTCAGATATGCAGTATCTATAATCGTTCGCATTTCGTCGTCTATCTTTGCAGCAACTTCTTCACTGTAATTCCTAATTTTATTAAAATCTCTGCCTAAAAATACTTCATCATCATTTGTTCCATAAGCCATTGGACCAAGTTTATCACTCATACCATAAGTAGTAACCATAGCCCGAGCAATTTTAGTTGCTCTTTCTATATCGTTAGATGCTCCTGTTGAAATATCATCAAGTGCCAATTTTTCTGCTACTCTTCCTCCTAATAAGCGAACAATATTGTCTTCCATGTCTGCCTTTGAAGCATATGATTTATCCTCTTCCGGAAGGTACATAGTAAATCCTCCAGCACCACCTCTAGGTATTATTGTAATCATATGAACAGGATCTTTCTTAGATGACAATCTAGCAACAACTGCATGACCAGCCTCATGGTATGCTGTCAATTTCTTTTCATTCTCACTTATTACTTTACTTCTTTTCTCTGGACCTGCTATTACCTTTGTAATAGCCTCTTCAATAATATCCATAGTTATCAATTCTTTATTTTGCCTTGCAGTTAACAAAGCTGCTTCATTCATAGCATTTTCTAAATCTGCAGGTGTAAAACCAGGTGTACGCTTTGCAACTATTTCTAAATCGATGTCTTCAGCTAAAGGCTTCTTTTTAACATGAATTTTCAAAATTTCTTCCCTAGCTCTTACATCTGGCAATCCAACATGAACTTGTCTGTCAAATCTACCTGGTCTCATTAATGCTGGGTCTAGAATATCAGGTCTGTTCGTTGCAGCAATAATAATAATTCCTTCATTACCTGAGAATCCATCCATTTCAACCAATAATTGATTTAATGTCTGTTCTCTTTCGTCATTTCCGCCACCCATTCCAGCGCCTCTTCTTCTACCAACAGCATCAATTTCATCTATAAATACTATACATGGTGCATTTTTTTTAGCTTGCTCGAATAAATCTCTAACCCTTGATGCTCCAACACCAACAAACATTTCTACAAAATCAGAACCACTTATGCTAAAAAAAGGTACTCCAGCTTCTCCAGATACAGATTTTGATAAATATGTTTTACCAGTTCCAGGAGGTCCTACAAGTAAAACACCTTTAGGTATACGCGCTCCAAGATTCACAAATTTTGATGGGGTTTTTAAAAAATCAACAATTTCACTTAATTCTTCTTTTTCTTCATCTAAACCTGCAACATCATCAAAAGTAATTTTTTTACTAGGGTCCTCTTCCTTATGCAACTTTGCTTTACTCTTTCCAAAGGACATGGCTTTACCAGCACCTCCGCCTTGAGATTGTTTCATGAAAACAAACCATAAAACTCCCAAAAGAACAAGCATCCCTACAGTAGGTAATATTTGAACCCAGAAAGGTGTAGCCGGTACAGGCTCCCCTTCAATAACTATCTCACCAGTTTCAACCTTTTCCATAAGATAATTATCATAGAAACTTGAAGAAAACAAGAAAATAGTAGGTACATACGAAGTAAAAGATGAATCATCTTTAAATACTCCCTTTACGTCACTTTCAGTAAATGACAGTGACTTAATATTGTTATTTTGTATTTGAACTATTAGCTCGCTATATGATATTTTATTGTCTTCTGATGATGGATCTATCATATTTTGAGCCAACAGAATAATAACAATAAAAATAACTATATACATAGCGATGCTTCTCATAAAACCTTTCAATTACAGCCTCCTCTCAGTCCATAAGACTGTGCGTTTTGATAATAAATTGTATCATAATTTTATTTTAATTACTATAGTTAATTCTACAATACAAATTCTTAATTACTATAAATTTCTTCTTTTAATACTGCTATATAAGGCAGATTTCTGTACTTTTCATCATAATCCAGACCATAACCAACTACAAATTCATCTGGAACTTGGAAGCCAGTATATTTAATATTTAAATCGATAGTCCTTCTACTTGGTTTATCTAAAATAGTACATATTTCAACTGATTTAGGACCTCTAGCCTTTAAATTTTCCATTAAATATGACAAAGTCAATCCTGAATCAATTATATCTTCAACTATTAATACATCTTTCCCTTCTATTCCAGCATCTAAATCCTTTAAGATTCTTACTACTCCAGAGGACTTAGTCCCTGAACCATAACTTGAAATAGCCATAAAATCTATATCTAAAGGTAGCTCAATTCTTTTCATCAAATCACTTAAAAAAATAACAGCACCTTTTAAAACACATATCAAATGCAAGTCCTTACCTCTATAATCTTCTGTTATTTTCATTCCAAGTTCTCTGACTTTAGATTGTAATATATCTTCATCAATAAGTATTTCTTTAATATCCTTGTTCATTTTTGTCCTCCCATACAGTTATGTTTAATATTTTTTTTGTTGAAGATGAAACTTTATATCTGTTATGAATTCTAAAACCTTCCAACCATAATATATTACAGTCATCAGCTATTATTAACTTTTTGTCTCTTTCAAAAGTAGGAACTTTCATATCAATAAATATATCCTTTATCTTTTTGCTACCTTTCATGCCACAAGGAACAATACTATCTCCATGTCTCCTATTTCTTACTTTTAATTTTCCTTCAATAAGACCATAATCAAGACTTATACCTAAATTATCTTTAGGATTAAACTCTTCATATTCCAATACTTTAAGTAATATAGTCTTACCTACCTCTTTAATAAATATAGGTTCATCCGTTATAATATTATATATAAAGCTAGAAGTATTTTCAACAATTTTCCTAACAATAAATTTACCATAGCTTATACTAATTGTAAACCCTTCTGTTAAATTTATTGTTTTTCCTGTCTTCCCATTTTTTATAAATTCATTAATATATTCAATATGCTTCATTTCAATATTATTAGTATTTCCCTTTAATTCCTCTATCCCTTGCCTAATAATTCTTCCTGTTTCATAATCTTCCATACTTTTTAATTTCTCAAAATCTAAAACAACTTTATTATTATCCACTTCTAATAAAGAATCTTTATACTTAGAATTAATATACTTTGAGATTATTTTACTGTCCCTTTTCATTACTTCAGACATTCTATATAATGTATTCTGAATATTGGGATTAAAGTCCTTTTCAAGATAAGGTATTAAGTTTAATCTAATCTTATTTCTTCCGTAAATATCCTGACTATTTGTTTTATCTATGCAAAATTCATAGTTATTATCATACAAGTATTTTTCTATTTCATATCTTTGAACATTTAATATTGGTCTGATTAAATCATCTTTAATAAATGACATAGCACTTAACCCATCGATTCCGCTTCCTCTTATGATTCGTTGCAAAACAGTTTCTGCTTGGTCATTAAGATTATGAGCTACAGCTATTTTTCCTCCACCTATTTCATTTAAATTTTCCCTAAAAAAGTTATACCTCAGTATTCTACCAGCTTCTTCTTCTGTAACTTTGAGTTCATTAGCATAATCCGAAGCATTTTTTCTCTTTACAAACAGCTTAATACCATAGGAACTACATAAAGACCTAACAAAATCCTCATCATGCTGAGCATCTTGTCCACGATACATATGATTTATATGTGAAGCATATAAATTAAAACTTAATGTTTCCTTTAATAACCTTAAATTATGAAACAAAAAAATAGAATCAGGCCCGCCTGATAAGCCTATTAAAATATTATCACCATTCTTTATTAGATTTTTATCCAATATATTTCTTTTAACTAAATTATACATAATATTCCTCATTAATGTTTACATACCTTAAATTATACCACAAAATAGATATTTTAAAAATAAATTTCACAAATTAAATAAAAAAATTTAGGCATCGCCTAAACTAAGCTTTATTGTAATTCTTAAATTCAATTGAAGAATCTCATGATTTCAATACTCAAGAGATTCTTCACTATTATTTATATTTAATCTATTATTGTAACTAAAACTGTCATATCATCCATAACTTCTTTTCTACCTCTTAATGCATAACTTAATATTGAATTTGCAATTGTTTGAGGATCTTTATCCATTATAATCTCTAAATATTTTTCTAAGGACTTTTTAACATCCATATTTACGGAGTCGACAATACCATCAGATATCATTACAATAATATCGCCCTTTCTAATAACTCTTTTAAAAACATTATAATCAAAGTTTTCTAGTATACCCATCGGTAAGCTCTTGCCAACTATTTTATCTACTGTTCCACCACTTAAAATATATGTTGGTGCTGCTCCAGCTTTGTAAAGTCGAATTTCCTTTTTACTATAATCTATAATATTTAAATCAAACGTTACGTATCTTTCATCCTCAAATTTAAGCATTAAAATAGAATTCAATGTTTTTATTACTTGTTCTTCGGAAAAATCAGCATTTATAAAACTTGATAATAAATCTACTGCAACATTACTTTCATCAAAGGCTTCTTGCCCTGAACCAATGCCGTCGCAAAGAACAGTATAATATTTATCGCTTCTTCCTTCATATGCAAATGAATCACCTGATACAGGACTTCCATCCTTTATTGCAGTAGCATTATAAGTTCTAATTTTTACTCTTTTAATATTTTTAAATTTAAGCACATAATAATTTGGAGATGCTATAACTCTTTCGACACACTTAACTTTTATACCGCTTAAATTTCTAACTATAAGGACAATAGCCGCTTCTGTTTCTTCCGGTGTTTTCTCAGTTTTTACAGTCAAACTTAATATAATAGAATCTCCATTTCCTGACATTACTTCAAAGAACTTAAGATTCATATTTTGCCATAACAATTGTTCCTTTATTTTATTTTTAGCTTTATCCGAAAATAAATTAAACTTTTTTTTCTTATTACTACTTCTACTTCTTCTTTGTTTCATTAAAAAAGGCTTGTCATTTGAAACTGAAGTAGAAGCTGCTTCCATTATAGATTTAGGTATTCTGTTTAACTCAGAACTTTCATCTTTAGATTTAGTTATGCTTTTTTTTCTATTAATATATTTTTTTTCTTTAATAATCTTAATACCATCATTTATCAATGCTATACTGCTAAAAATAAATAATGCTTCAAAAATATTAAGCATAAAGCTATTTATGTTAAATTCTCCAAAAACAAGAATTGCAGTTTTTGAAAAAAATAAAACAGCAGCTCCATAAACAGAAATTAATAAAACCGATTTTTGTTCTTCATTTCTAAAACTATAAAAAAACAAATAAATAGCAATTAATATTACACTATAAACAAAATTTAATTGAATACTAAATATTGCTAGAAGCATTACCAATAACATGGATATTGACGGTCCTCTGTTATAACAATAGGTACTTAAAACTATAATTGCGAAAGGAAAAATTTCTTCAATTATACTATATCTTGAAATAAAAAAACACACTAAAAATATTAACCAATTTTCTTTAATGTGTATAAATTCTTTTTTAAATGTTTTTTCTTTTGCTTTATCTAACATAATATCCCACCCCTACTATTAATACTCTTTATAATAGCAGAAGGATTTGTAAAATACTGTCAAAATATGATTTTAAATAAAAAACACTGAAAAATTAAATATGATAATTCAAATTATTCATCTATCATATCTCCTCCAAAACCGATACCTTTAATAAATTTATTATCATTTTTATTTTTGTCTATATAGATAATTTCGTTAGGTTTTACCATTTTATACTGATCTCTAGCTATTTTTTCTACTAACTCCAATAGCTTTTCATCATTATTTATTTTTTCAACATCTTCCTTTAATTCTTCAATGCTATTTATCGTTTCAGATTTAATTGAATTTTTTTCAGCAATTTGTCCATCTAATTCATCTATTAGTTTATATTGATTAAAAGCTGTATATGCAAAATATAAAACAAAAATAGTAAAAATAACATTAACTAAATTAAATTTTTTTTTCTTTTTTTTAGGAGTCTCAAGCTTTTTATATTTTTTTTGTTCTTTTATTTCTCTTTCTTGTCTTCGAAAATCATCATGATTTATTTTTCTTTTCAACTCTATTATTTTTTTTTGATCTTCTTTCACTTCGCTTTTGCTCCTTTCTTTTTCTTTTGTTTATCCTTTTAGTATGTTTCCTTCTATTATATAACAATTTTCTATTTCTGGAAACCTTTTTTAGCTTAAACTTAAAAAATTTATATCTTCGCTTAGTTTTATCTATTATTTTTTTAATTTTTAATTTTATAGGATATAAAACTGCTTTTATTTTTTTTACAACAAATTTCAATGGATAGACCATAAAAGAAATAATTCTTTTAATATACCTTAAGAGTATATCAATTATTAATATAAAGAGCTTTAGGATATAATTGCTTATGCCATAAAAATATAAAAGCGCACCTAATAAAAATCCCATTAATATAAAAAATCTAACATTTCCATAGCTAATATCAAATATTAACTTAATGCTTATATAAATACTAATTATCCAATAAACAAGATCACCAACTGCTGTGCCTATAGAACCAAGTTTTACATAATACCTAATAAGCCTGTATATATCCCAAATGAATCCAAGAAACATTCCACCCATTACAGATACTATAAGCATATATTCTTGAGAATAAGGTAAAAAATCCATAATAATATTACCTAAACAATTTTTTAACTAAGCTTACTTTTTCTTTTTGACCTTCATAATCAGAATAAATCAATGAGTTAATAGTTCCTTTAACAATAAGCTTGCCTTCATCTACATTAAGCTTACTTATGTTAAGTTTCTCCCCCTTAATTGTTAACTTGCCTTTCAAGGTAATCAACACTACAACTTCATCATTAAAGTTATCCACATTCTCTACACCTGTTACATTAAGTGTTTCTTTATTTTCTAGCAGTATGCTTTGTACAGTTTTTTCATCCATAAAAAATCCCCCTAAACTTAATCAAGCTCACATAGAGCTAGTTTATTAATTATATGTTTGACTTAATTTAAATATAACCAGTGTTTTAGTAGTGCTTAAACATTAACGAACAATAGTAAACAAAGTTAAAGTGAGAATTTGTGCGTTGCACAAATCCTCATCAACATTTTTTAAAATTACTTATGATGTCTTTCTTTATAAATATCTTTAGCCAGTCTAGCATTTAGCATTGCTCTTTTTAGAGACTGAATGCTTTGCCGTGTTTGTATTACCCTACCAGATTTCATTAGAATAGCGGCTTTGCCGTTTTCTTTAAATTCCTCTTCTATTGAATTAACATCTATAAAACCGTACGCAGCATCATGATCAAGTAAAGGTTTACGAACATTGATATAAATGTATATCAATTCGTCATTTATTACAACTGGAACTTTGTTAGTAATGCCAAGTTCAGCTCCATAGTTTATTCTATTGTGAAACAAGCTTATATTATAATAATCTGCCAAATTCTTTACGCACGTTTCAATTGTTACAGTTTTGATAAAAGATTCTGCAGAAGTAATAATTTCCGTGCAATTTCCTAAATCATCCAGGTAAATTGGCAGCATAGCATCAATTTTGTTAGATTTCAATAACTTTTTCATATAATACACTTTCCTTAAAACATTTTTATATTTAAATTTCAATAAAATTAAAATGTTGAAAACTTATCAGATTCCTTCTTCAATTATATTATACTCCTGATTTTACTAAATTTTTTTATTAATATATAATTCAATTACTAGCAAACATTTGTCAGTAAGGAGATGATATAATGGACTCTGATATTAACTATATTATTCAAGAAGCATTAAATGGGGACATGAATTGTCAGGAAACTTTGCTATTAAAATTACATCCACTTATTTATAAAAATATATACAAGTATTATCAAGAATCAGATAACAATATAGAAGATTTAACTCAAGAAGGGTATATTGTAATATTGCAGTCACTTAAGAGTTATGATGAAAATCGCCAAGTACACTTTCTAAGACATGTAAAATCTAATATTGACTACTTTTATAAAAATTATTTTAGAAATACTAAAAATCTTAGAAAAACAATCAGCTTAAATAATACAATGGAAGATATGAATATCGAATATGAAGATATTATTGATAGTCAATACGATTTACTTAAAGATATAATCGAACATGAGGAAAAGAAAGAACTATCACAAGAAATAGCGAAATTATCTATAAAGGAGCAAACTATACTTAATTTATATTACAACGAAAAATTAAGTATGAAACAAATTTCAAATAAATTAAATATAGCTTATAGAACAGCTATCAGTTCAAAATATATAGCTATAAAAAAATTAAGGAAATTTATGAATGTGACTCATGGAGGTGAAAGAAATGGATGAAATATTAACACTTATAGGAAATTTTGGATTTCCAATTGTAGTGGCAGTATACCTTTTAGTGAGAATTGAAAAAAAACTATCTGAATTGACAGAATCAATCCATGAGCTAACTACCGCCATAAAAAGCATGTAAATAAGGTCTTGTGTCGCCTACGTTGGAAACGAATAATGAATCTACTTCGATTTCACTTGTAGGGTTTGCATTGTATGCAAACCGCGGGACGCATACAATGCGTCCCCTACAGAATATTGAAAAGAAGTTATATCAGTTTATCTAATGCCTGTTTTAAATCTTCTATTATATCTTCGACATCTTCTAATCCAATTGACAATCTTACTAACCCTTCCGAAATACCAGATAAAGCTCTTTCTTCAGGAGTATATGGTGAATGTGTCATCGAAGCAGGATGCTGAATTAACGTTTCAGTATCTCCTAAACTTACTGCCAAAGCACACAATTCAACTGTATTCATCAAGGTTCTACCTGCTTTAAGTCCCCCCTTAACCTCAAAGGCAATCATAGCTCCAGGCAACTTCATTTGCTTTTTAGCCAAATCATATTGTGGAAAACTCTTTAATCCTGGATAACTAACATTATCTATAGCAGGGTGTTCTTCTAGGAACTGTGCAACCTTCTGAGCATTCGAGCAATGTTTCTTTATCCTTATTTCTAATGTTTTCATTCCTCTATTTATTAAATATGCATCAAATGGACTAAGAACAGAACCTGTCATATCTTTAATTCCAACAAGTCTAACTTCATTTATAAACTCCTGTTTACCAGCAGCAAATCCTGCTATAACATCACCATGACCGTTTAAATATTTAGTGGCAGAATGAACTACTACATCTGCACCTAATTCCAGCGGCCTTTGAATATAAGGTGTACAATAAGTATTATCTACTACAACAATACAGCCCTCTAATTCATGTGCTATTTTAGAAATTTCTTCAATGTCAGAAATAAGCATATTTGGATTCGCAGGACTTTCTAAATAAATAACTTTTGTATTTGGCCTTATAGCTCTTCTTACATTTTCAGGATCAGACATATCAATAAATGAAGTTTCAACTCCAAATCTTGATAATCCGTGATTTAAAAAAGCAAAAGTGCATCCATATAATGTTTTTGCTGCCAATACATGATCCCCACTTTTTAAAGCTGCCCAAAGAACAGAAGTAATTGCTCCCATACCTGAACCCATTGATACTGCAGCTTCCGCATTTTCTAAATTTGCAAGTTTATTTTCAACTTGAGTATTAGTTGGATTGCCAAGCCTTGTATAAATATAGCCATCTTCTTCTAATGCGAACCTTTTACCCCCTTGTTCTGCAGAATCAAATATAAAAGTTGATGTTTGATAAATTGGAGTAGCTAAAGCACCATATTCATTTTTTTGATAACCAGCATGAACCGCTCTTGTCGAAAAACCCATCTTGCTTAATTTCTCCTTATCCATTAAAATCCTCCTTATATTATTATTACATATTTATTCATTAAAAACGTTTTCATGTATATTCTATACTAACTCAAAAGAATATGCAAGAAAAAAGTAACCTCCTAAAATGTTAGGAGGCTAACTTAATTAGAACACTTTTATATCCCTATTTCGTCTAAAGCTTTTAGATTATAACGATTAATTATATCGATTAGTTTAATTGGATATTGCGAATCTGTAGCATATCCTGCTCTTCTTAAAGCCCAAGCACCTTTACTGCTATCATACATAACATCTCTATAGATACTATATCTATCAGCTGTAAGAAGCAACTTATTATGGTCATCCCAACTTTCGTTAATATTATTATAAGCTCTAAAATAATCATCAACTCTATAAGCTACACCATTGTATTCTTCCCATGTATTAGAAATAACTGACCCTGCAGAACCAGATCCCTTAATTCCGAATAAATTATAAGAAAATTGTCCCGAATACTTATCTACTGGAACACTTTGTCCCCATCCTGTCTCAAGTATTGCCTGAGCTGTCTGTAAAGCAGCAGACATACCTGTATCTTCATATGTATCTTTAGCTAATTCAGAAGCCATATCAATAAATTTATTTTTTTCTATTATTGGCAAAGGTCCATATATTTTATTTTGATATATAGTGAATTGAACATATTCTGATTCTATTTTTTTATTCGAATTATAAATACCTTCCGCTTTAATTTTCCATGTTCCAGTATCTCCTTGACTAGGTGTATACCCATTATCAATATCCCTTTCTACTCCAGTTACTGTGTTAACCATAGTATATTTTAAACTATCTAACGTAACATTACTTAAAACATTAAGTTCAAAATCTCCAGTAACAACCTGATTAGGTCCTATTCCCTTGAGCAAAAGTTTAGGAGTTCCAGACACATTAACATAAACAGGAGCACTAGTATATGTTTGTCCCATAGTATCCTTTACTTTTACGTAAAGTTCCTTTTTCCCAGCCATATCAGGACCAGGAAACAATGTGTAGCTTCCAAAGCCTTCTTTGGATAATGTAATTTCTGAACCTGTTATTGTATCCCTCATTATATATTCAGTTTCACTTACATTAAAGTTTGTTGAAGCACGCAAAGTTATAGGTCCATCAATAGATTGCCAATTAGAAACTCCTCTCAATGATACTTGAGGAGAAACATTAACATTAACAGTTACAGCATCACTGGGATAAGAATTATCATTAATATCGTAAGCTATTACCTTAATAGCTAAATAACCATTATCCTCCATTACAGGAATCATTGTAAAAGAACCTTCAGGATCCCATTTAGGTGATATATATACATCGCCAGTACTGCTATGAATCATCTCATATTTTACATAAGCAGGAGTAAAGTTCAAATTAGCACTAATTTCAGTTGAATTTTTTATTATCTGATTTTCGTACATTCCATTTAAATATACTTTTGGAATTATGTTTACTTCTACTGGTATAGCATCACCAGCCAACAACGTTCCATTACTGCCATAAATTGCAGCCACAAGTATCTTCTGTCCATTATCCTCTATACTTGGATTCCATTTAAAAGATGCTTCTAAATCAGTTCCTCTAGCTATAACAAAGCCTTTAGCAGTATCTCTATTAAGCAATATGTATTTTATTTCTGATGCTTTTTCTATATTTGACATTACTGATTTCAAATTTATAGTACCATTAATAACTTGTCCAGAGTTTACAGATGAAATTTGTATGTCAAAAAAATTTTCTATATTAGAACTTTTAGTAGAATCAATATAAACCATTCTTGATAAATCATCCCATTCTATCCCTACTCCTAATGCATTACTAACAACTCTCAAAGGCACGAATGTACGTTCATCAATAATCTGAGCAGGAACATCACTTAAATTATATATTTTCTCATTATTCGTATTGTACTCTATTAAATAACTGTCAATTCTCAACAACACCGACATGTCATCTTTAATAATTTCGACAGTTCTATCATCATTATCCCAATTAACTTGCGCACCTAATTCTTCTGAAATAATACGAATAGGTACTAAAGTTCTATCATTTTGAATGAATGGTTCTGGAGTAGCAATAATGTCCTCTCCATCTACCATTAATTTAATAGAACTGTTTGCCAATACATCTGGCGTAACCAACAAAGGTAATAACAATACCATCATAAATGATATTATATACCGCCATTTAAATAGATTATTTCTTCTTGCCATTTTTACACTCCTCAATTAAATTTGCCCCACGCCTTAAGCCAATACTTCTTTTGCTTATGACTATATTATACCATATAATTTTTTCATAATATTACAATATAATTATATGAAAAAATACTTACCTTCCATCTTTTGAATAGAAATTCATTATTTTTTCCCAAACTAATTGAGTTTCTTTAAAGGTACTATAATGTTTTTTAACATTCCTATTGTATTTTTCTAATTCATCTAAAACCTTCATAAATTCAGAATGTTGAAAATAATCACAAATTTTAGGTAAAGTAATTTTTAAATTTTCTCGCATTTCTATAATTAAATCTTCATAATTTTCACGTTGTGTTATATAAAGCAATAGTGGCTTATATCGAATCCATCCTATGCAAGCTTTATAAAATCGAGTAATTATTTTATCATTGTTAGCCTCAACAAACTTCAGTCTTGTAGGTAACACACCATCTAACAACCTATTATAAGTAGAGAAACCATCATGAAACGTATAACATGGTACTCGGAGAACTTTTCTTTCGCTCAAGCAAGTACTTAAAAATGTATCCTCACCTCTTGCCCCTGGAGGATTATAAAAAGGAAAAACTCTACTTGGATCCTTTAAATTAATACATAAATTTGCACCAGAAATGAATTTTGCTTGATTTATTTCTGGAACTTTTATGGCAATCTTGCTTGTTAAAATTTTAGTATCAGCGTATGTTACCCCACCATTATCCATAACTTTCATTATATTATCCCAGTTTATTATATCATTACTGATAGCTTCGATAAATAATCGAAAATCGTTTTCTGTCATTGTTTCATTAAACTTAATATGTGGAATAGGTGATATATAACCACAATGATTCCCGTGAGTTATATCCGCTTGATTAATATATCTTAAATGAGTTGAGAGAACCTGCTGACCACCCCAAATTGCAGTATTCTTAGTATTAGTAACTGCCATAGGATACTCATCGTCATCAAAAAAAATCAAGTAATCCATATTCTTTTTAATTGCATAATATAGTATAGCATTACGTTTAGCTGCATATCCTTTTCCAAAAATTAAAGAAGCTTCACCATTACTAATTATATTTTCATTTTCTAAATAATCGATTTCTTCTTTAATAACTGAATTTCCAATAAACTCACTACTATCAATTTGTTCCATTATATCTGGACGCAAACTAGTATAATCAGTAACTTTTGTTTTGTTGTACGTAAGGTCATAGGCAACAAAAAGGTTTAAACTTAAATTGTTATTTTCAACTAAACCAGATTCATTCCAACTGTATATGTATGTTCTAAGAACCTTTTTAAAACTCTTTCTTCCAGTTGCAAAACCAATACCTATCTTAATATTCTTATTTTCTTTCATCTTACTCCCCCTTTTACATAAATAAACACTCATTAAAAATATTATAGAATTAATATATTTAGCCTTAATTTTACTAAATATTATGCACTTATTTACATTATTATTGAATTATATCATAAATAAACAAAACTGTCAAAATCACTGCATTATGCAATATTGCTTTGCAGAAAATTCCACATTTTTCTTTTATACCCTTGACAAATATTCATATTAATGTATAATTTAAAAAATCCTGGGATATAATTTTCATCCCAGGATTTTTCCTTAATTTTTAAACCAATATTCCTTAACTAATGCAACCATTACCCCAATCATTCCTCCTAGAACCGCACCAATAACTATATTCATTGAATTACTTGGGCTTGTCTTCTGTGAAGGTGCAATTGGTGGAGATGGTAAATATATACTTGTTTTTACAACGCTGATTGTACTAGATTCAAGTTTGCCAGCTCGTCCTGATTCATAATATTCAGTTATTATTTCTTGTTCTTTATTAAGTTCATCTAAATATTGATTATACATTCGCATAGAATTTTCAATGCCATTAATAGCTTGCTTATTTCCAACAATATCATTTTCTATTTTAATATAATTTGGATTCACCGTATTAACTGGAATTACATAATCACTTTCATTTGTTAATTTTGTCTGTATCTCTAAGCTAGCTTCTCCTTGATTGATTAACTTAGGTGTTTGAGCTAATAATTCTTCATTTCTAATTAAGGTTTCTTTTGCAATATCCAAAGAATCTTCCAATGTATTCAATTCAACAATAAAATGATTATAATAATAACTAATTGCTCTCTCTTTAGTCATTACATCCATAAATTCTAAATAATTATCGAATAATGTTTGAGCTAATTCTAGTGATTCTTCTGGATTATCTGCTGATACAGATATTTCAAAGCTATTTTGCACTAAACCAGCCTTAGTTTCCATATTGCCAATAGAAATTCTTTTCTTCAAACTCTCCATTGAAACTTCTTCATATCCCATGTCCTTAATTGTATTTAAAAGAACATCATTACTTATAAACAAATTAATATATTGCTCATTTGTAGTTATTGGCAATTTATATTCTCCATATCTTGTGTGATAAGATTCTGGCATACTAATTACTACATCTAGCTTTGTATTATAAACTGGCGATAATACAAACATACTAAACATACCAGCCAATATCGCAACTATCAAAGTAAAACTAATTATCATTTTTTTTCTTTTCCATAAAGCCATGATGAGTTCTCTTAAATCTATTTCATCTTCATAATATTGTACATTATTTTGATTTTCGTTCATATTTGCTCCTCATAATAAATATTAAATTCGTATCGATTTATATTATATCAGAAATTTACTAAATGAACAATTATAAAATAATGTATATTTAATGCATTGGGTGCACTGGGGACAGTCCCCAGTGCACCCAATGCATTTCCTCAATTAAATCGTAAGGTTATTCCAACTAACCCAGAAATAACAATATAAAAAACTGGATGTTTATTAGATTTCCTTATAAGATAGAAAACAACTACAAATAATAATACTTTAATTAAATCTATGCTAGCAATTAATCCAATTAAACTATTAGCAATTAAATCAGTTTTTACTATTGCAATATAAAGAACTTCTAACCCAGCTACAGCAATTAATGCTGTGACAGACGGTCTTATGCCATAAAAGGCATAATTAATGTTTTTATTATTCTTAAAACTATGTAAAAATCTAGATACTAATGCTACTATTATAATACAAGGAATTATTTCAGAAATAGATGCTATTATTCCTCCTAACGCACCTGCAACTTCATACCCAACATAAGTTGCCATATTTATACCTATAGGACCTGGTGTTGATTCAGATATTGCAATCATATCAGTTATAAATGATACTTCAAACCAACCAGTTCTTTCAGCTAAATCTTTCAAATAAGGTATAGTTGCTAAACCTCCGCCTACTGTAAACAAACCAATCATAAAAAATTCATAAAATAATTTTAAGTATATCATTCTTTTATCCTCATTTTATTTACTAATATTCCAGTTATTGCACTTAACACTACCAGAATAATTGGCGATATATCAAATAATAACATAAGAGTAAATGTTATAAAAAATAAAACAATACAAATTTTATCTACAATACTTTTTTTCCACAAATTTACTACTGCATTAAAAATTAATGCAGATACACCAATTGTAATTCCAGCAAAAGCATGCCTTACTATTTCTACATCTTTAAAATTAGTAATAAAGGATGCTAAAATTGTAATTATTATGATACATGGTGAAATAATTCCTAGTGCTGCAGCTACTTCCCCTTGAATACCCTTTTTCCTATAACCAATAAATGATGATACGTTTATGGCAATTATACCTGGCAATCCTTGACTTAATGCATAAAAATCTATAATTTCTTCATCCGTAACCCAGGATTTAGTTTGCACTATGTCTTTTTGAAGAATTGGAAGCATAGCCATTCCTCCGCCAAATGTAACTGAACTTATTTTAAAAAAAGTCCAATAAATGTCTAATAATTCTATCAAACTAATACCTCCATTATTTACTTATAACAATTATAGCATTATATTTGTTCTTTGCAATGGAAATTAAAAAAACTCTCAATTTACTGACAAGGTAAATTTTCTATTTTGTCAGCAATCTGAGAGCTTCATAATTTTATGATATTATAAAAACATTGTTGTGAAAAATGGTACAAATGTTACTACCAATAAAACTAATATCAATGCGCCTATCATTCTTATTATTTGTTTCGATATATCTTCCATTGATATCTTTGATATAGCTGATGCAACAAATAAATTTATTCCATAAGGTGGTGTACAGAATCCTATAGCCAAATTCATAGTAAGCATAATACCAAATGTTACAGGGGACATACCTAAAGATGTAACTACAGGCAATAATATTGGACTCAAAATTATTGTAGCTGGTATATTATCAATAAACATACCTACAAGTAATAGGAATAAGTTTATTAACAATAATATTATTATACCATTATCTGTAATACCTATTATGGCATTAGCAATCATTGCTGGAATTTGTTCCATAGTCAAGTACGCAGCAAATGCTGTTGAAAGACCTACCATAAAAGTTGTAGCACCATTAACTACTATTGCATCTTTGAATGATTTATATGAGCCCTTTAAATCTAACTCCTTGTATACAAAAACCCCTACAATAAATGAATATACTACGGATATTACAGCTGCCTCAGTTGGAGTAAAGAAACCAGAATAAATACCGCCTAGTATAATTACTGGAGACAAAATAGCCCAAAATGCATCTTTAAAAGCTACCCATCTTTCATTCCACGTAGATTTAACTTTCTTTCCTCTATATCCATTCTTTTTTGATACAATATAAGTCATTAACATTAATGCTGCTCCCATCATAATGCCAGGCAAAAAACCAGCAGTAAACATATCAGTAATTGAAGTCCCTGATACTACTCCATATATTACAAAGGGAATACTTGGAGGAATAATTACTCCAATCGTTCCAGCTGCAGCAGTTAATGCAGTACTAAATGATTTATTATATCCATGGTTTACCATTTCAGGTATCATGAATGCTCCAACTGCTGAAACAGTTGCAACTGCAGAGCCTGAAATTGCAGCAAAAAACATACACACTACAACGGTAACCATTCCTAATCCACCAGTTTTATGTCCGATGCAGCTTTCAAAGAAATTTACCAATCGTTTTGCAATACCACCACTACTCATTAAATTTCCAGCAAGCATGAAAAATGGAATAGCTAATAATGGAAAACTATCTACCCCAGCTATAGAATTCTGAGAAATCATTAACAGAGGTATGTCGGAATATATCATCAAAGAAAGTAAAGTTGATATTCCAATTGCATAACCTATTGGAACTGACAAAAATAGCAAAACAAAGAATATACCAAATAAAGTTACTGCTTCCATTCTGTATTACCTCCTTCTGCTACTTCATTATTCATATTTCTAAAATCACTAATAATTTTAGGTATTAATCTTAAGCAAATAAGTAATGAACTTATAGGAAGTGACACATAAACAAAAGCTAATGGTATTCTCATACCAGACGATAATGCATTTCTGCTAATCATAGATTGACTTAACTTCAATCCATTGTATGCTAAGAATAAACTAAATGCAAACCATATTAAATAAGCTATGATTTTTATCGCTTTTTTAACTTTTTCATTTTTAATATAAGTGTAAATTAATTCTACCTTAATATGTTCATTGTATTTTAAAGCAGTACTTGTACCTAACCAGGTTTGCCATATGAATATGTACCTAGAAAATTCTTCTGTCCACGATAGTGAATAATTAAATACAGACCTCATTATAACTTGTGCAAATACTATAATTACGTTAAATACCAGACTGCCAACCAACAAGTATTCTTCGAATTTATCATATATTTTTATTATTTTATTCATATACTATCTCTTCTTTCTATATGGCTTGGGACAAATATAAATTTGTCCCATGTAATATAAAACATTATTTGTTGTATTGTTCAGCCATGTCAAATAAATCTTGACCAAATTCTCCTCTATATTTTTCATACATAGGCTCTAAAGCATCTCTGAATTTTTGTTTATTTTCATCAGTTATTTCATTTACCTCTAATCCACCTTCTGTACCTAATAAATCTACATATTTACTCGTATCGCTAAGTTCCATATCTCTTTGTAAATTTACATAATTGTTTGCTGCTGTAGTGATTATTTCTTGTTGTTCAGTACTAAGCGAATCAAATGTACCTTTATTCATTATAAAAGCTAGGAAGTTATTAACATGTTCAGTTAAACTTAAGTAATCTTGAACTTCATAAAATTTATTAGAAAATATTAATGAAGGTGGATTTTCCTGTGCTTCTACTGTTTTTTGTTGTAATCCAGTAAATAATTCATTAAAGCTCATAGGAGTTGCATTAGCTCCCAATGTCTCAAAGAAATCAATAAATACAGGACTTTCCATAACTCTAACCTTTAATCCATCTAAATCTGCCGGTTCATTTATAGGTCTTACACTGTTTGTTATACTTCTAAGTCCATTAAATGAATATCCTAAATTTTTTATTCCTACTGGTTCTAACAAACTGTTAAAATGATCTCCAACTTGTCCATCCATTGCTGCAAAAGCGTTGTCAGTATTGCTAAACAAGTAAGGCATATCCAATATACCGAACTCTGGTGAGTATGTAACTAATACAGATGTAGCAGGCAAGGCCATATCTAAAGTACCCATTGCTACTGATTCAGTTAATTGAACATCTCCACCTAATGCTCCATTTGGATGGATTTCAATTTTAATACTACCATTTGAATTAGTTTCAACTTCTTTTTTAAATTCTAACAATGCTTGATGAGTAGATCTGTCTTCAGGTTCAACATGTCCAACTTGTAAAGTTATACTTTCAACTTTTTCATTTTGTGTTTCTTCACCAGGGTTTTCATTACCACCAGCAGATTCCGTGTTAGAACATCCAACTGCCACTGTAAACATTAACACAACTATTAAAACTAAACTTAAATACTTTTTCATTTCTTACCTCCTAATTAATTTAAAATTTCTACAATACCATTATCTGCGTCAACTCTTACTAGGTCACCATCTTTTACAACTTCATAAAATTCTGGGTCTACCTTATCCACCATTGGAATTTCCATAATTATAGCACTTGAAACAAGAACTGTCTCAGGGTATTGTATTATCATCGCTTTTGGTGCATTTCCTCTTTGATTTAGCTGATATAATCCATCAGCTTGTACAACCGAGCTTCCCTTTCCACTTGGAAAAATCAATGTTTTTTTAGCCATTGACTTTCCTTCTATATCATGGGCTGGTTCGATTATTTTACCAGTTTCCGGTTCGATTAAATAGAACATAATATCATCCTTAGATATTATTGCTTCTGCTTCAGCAACTCCTTCTGATATTTTATGACAACTAAATTTCTTCTTATCCATTACTTCACCTCTCCAGTCAATGCGGCATTAATGCAAGTTTCCAAATCTCTAATAACAAAATGTATTCCTCTTCTCTGGGGGTAATAAGCACATTTTGGTGATTCAGTTATTCCAACCTTTCCTTTCAAATGACTCCAACATGGTTGATCTGGACAAGTATCTGGAACAATAAATCCTCCAGATTCTAAAATAATATCATCAAATCCCATTCTAACAGCCATTTCCTTTACATGACTTGATGTAAGTATCCACATTTCCTTCTTTAGTTTCTTGCCTTTTATTTTTTCTGCTATATACTTAACTTCTTCCAAAGTAAAATGAGGACATCCAAACATAGCAAAGTCAATATTTCTATTTCCTTTTAAAGATATTTCATCTAATATTTCAGTTAAATCATCATTAGTTATAACAACTTTTCTATCAGGTTTTACCCCACCAAAAGCAGCATCAATAGTTGGTGCTTCAGGAGTAAATCCAACTATGTGAAACATTCCATATGCTCCAGATGTATTTAATTGAGCTCCAAGATTTCTTAAAGATTCTTTTGAAATATGTTTCGGCAATCCTGTAAAAACTGGAATTCCATTTCCAATTTTCTTACCAAGCATTCCAAGCAAATGATAGTCATAAGGTGTTTTCATATCTGCTTTAACTTCTACTAATATATTACCTTTTCTATTTTCATCAAACAATAATCCATATTCAGGTACATATCCAGTAATAGCTGCACAAAGTGCGCTGTTTGCGCCTTCCCTGTTACTTCTTGCACCCCAAACTGAATTTACATATGGAGTTGCACTAGATTCAGAGAATGCAATTACTTCACCATAATTAGGTACATTAGTATCAATGTAAGGTGTACAATTATAACTTAATACTGCACCTAATCCTTTGTATGCATTATGAGTTCTCTGCATTAAATCTGCATCTTCTTTAGAAACCATGCTTTTGTTCTTAAAAAACGATAAACAAAATCCAGGATTTACAGTAGGGGCAATCCTACATTTTGCTCCTGCTTTTAATAATTTCTCTGCAAACCACAAATCAGCTTCCTGGTTGCTTAATGCAACATGTGCTCTAGTTATTGGCACCATCCTTTTTGCATCAAAAGACTCTCCAATGGCTACTTGAATTTTCATTGCAAAGGCTGTACCTTCTCCATACTTGCCATCTAGCATGTCCTGCTGCTCTTGTGTTAATATCACTTGTTTTCCTCCTTTTACTTGTATATATTTAACTATTTATAAAAAAATATAAATATAATTGTTTATCAACTTAAATAAGTACTTTAATCATTAATTAAAACATTTTCATGATTCATTATATAAAAGAATTTCATTCACTACTCTACTAAGCATAATTTTTTATTACTTTTTACATAATCTATTAAAGTTTCAGATACATATATATATTCTAAGGATAATGTATTTTTTATCTTTACAATTTTAAGTTTTTCTTTATTAATATCTCTACATGTTTTTATAGCTATCTTTATTGCTTCATCCTCTGAATCTGCTATAAGTGGAATTTTTATATCGTCAATACATTTACAAGCAATTGCATTTGCATACATTGATGGTAAGTCGAGTTTTTCAAAAACATTTTTAATAATTATGTCAAAAAGTCCCACTCCTATTCCATTACCATGAGATTCCTGAGTAATATCTAGCAATACCATTTTCTTAATTTGAGGAACTTTTAAAACATACTTTTTCAGAACTGAACTTCTGCCCAAAATATTTGGATCGTATCCAGCCCCTGAAATATCTTTTCCGATTTCTTCAACAACTAAAACATCAATATCAGGTATCATTAAGGTTGGCATATTATCCTTAGCTATTTTTACTAGCTCTTTCTCTCTCTTAATCATGTTTTCACTAGGCACTGACTCAATCATTAAAGTTTCATCATATGCATTCTCTAAAATAGCTACACCAAATCCAATATTAGCTTTAGAAATTATTATATTTGCTGCCTCTTCTAAAATACTAGCAAAAAAGTCTGGATTCTCTTCATGAATAGAAGAACAACCTACATGATTACCAAGACCAATTACCATCATCTTACACAATCCACTTTGCAAATCACCTACAAAATCAGTATGTAACTTCACCCTATTGACAGGTATGACTAAATCTGCCTTATAAGCAGCTTTATCAAAATATACATCTAAGCCTTTCGAAGTTTGACCTAATTTCACAACATCGACTGTTGTGATAATTTCAACACCTAATTTTTCCTTTGTAATTCCATAACCCTCCAAAACTTCCTTTTGACCTTCTTCAGATCCATTACCATGACTTCCCATGGCAGAAACTATATATGGACATGCGCCAAATGTTTTCAATTCATTTATAATCGTTTTCACAATCAAAAATAAATTCTTAATTCCTCTACTTCCAACTGCTACTGCTATTTTTTGGCCTGGGTAAATCTTATTTTTTATAACTTCCTTATGTATTTCTGCTTTTACCTTTTCCTCAATGTTTTCAATCTTTTTATTTTCAAAGGACTGTTTTACTTTAAACATTTGAGGTAATTTGATTTTCATGTCTTCTTCTAACAAAATTGGCATCGATATCCTCCTACAAGTATAATAGATATATACTACATGTATACATCTATTATACATCAAAAATTAAACTTGTCAATGAAAATATTTTCATGATCAGTTGAATACTTAATCAATCATACATTAAAAAACATTTTAAAGACCAATCAATATGATTATTTAATGTTGTAATTAAGCTATTTAAGTCTTTTTTTCTTAAAAGATTAATTATCTCCAAATGTTGCAATATGCTTTCATTGCTGTTATTTAGTGATTCATATGACAAAAATTGGTATTGTTTTATTTTTAATTTTATATCTTCAAATATTCCTCTTGCAAAGGAATTTTCACATCTATTAAATATTAATTCATGAACCTTCATATCCACATCTGTAAATTCTTCTCTCGTCAATTTACCTTTTTCTAATTCCATAGATATTCGATTAAAATCGTCTTCTAACCCTTTTAAGTCACTTTCTGTAATTCTATTTATAGCAGACTTCACTGCAATTGCCTCTAATGCTTTTCTAACTTCAAATATATCCCTTATGTCCTTAAACGAAAGTATCTTAACAAAAGTTCCAACACCTTCCCTAACTTCAATTAAATCTTCGCTAGCTAGCATTTTTATTGCTTCTCTAACTGGAGTTCTGCTAATACCTAGTTCTTCTGCTAAGTTATTTTCCTTAATAAGTTCCCCAGGCTTTATCTGATTGAAATAAATTCTGTTTCTTATTTCTTTATAAGCATATTGAGCCAAGTTTTTTCTACGACTTCTAACTACCTTATTTTTCTCCAAGATTCATTCTCCTTATATTTTTATATAATATAAAAACAGTTGTATACATGTATTATACATCCAGTTTTTTTTATTGTCAATAACTTATATAAGTAATAAAAATGGCTTTCATTGGTTAGTATATACATGGAGGTGATTTTTTTGAAAATACAAGATATAATGACGTCAAATAGTATAGCTTATTTAAATTCTAGCGATCCTATTGAAAGAGCTGCGCAACAAATGAAGCAATATAATGTTGGTTCATTACCTGTATGTGAACACCAAGAGGTAATTGGCATTGTTACAGATAGAGATATTATTTTGAGATCCGTAGCTTCAGGACAAAATACCGGACATAAAAGTGTTAAAGATATTATGACACCTAATCCTATCGTAGGAAATCCCAATATGGATGCTCATGAAGCAGTAAGAATCATGAGCGAAAATCAAATAAGAAGACTACCGATTGTTAAAAACAATAAGCTTGTAGGTATGGTTTCATTAGGAGACATTTCAGTTGAGCCAAAATTACAAGATAATGCCGAAGTAGCACTCAAAAATATTTCTAAACCTACTAATAACAGATTTATCTAATATTTTGCTTAAATATATCATTTAAATTCATCTAAGAGATATAAGATAAGTCTATGATTGCAATCAAGTGTTTTTTGCATATATTATATTAAATAGAACATACGAAAGGATGTTATAATTATGATAGATGCAAGAAAGCCTTATAAAGTTAAGAACATTTTAATTAGTAAATTAGAATTAAATGAAGTTGATGACAATAATAAAATTACAGGTTTTTTAGACATCGGGGTATTTTCAGATAATAACTCTATTCCAATTAATAATGCTAAAGTAAGTATATACCTTTATAGTGTTAGAGGTATATATAATGAAGCCGCAGAGGAAAATCTTATTGTAAGTTATACAACAGATGAAAATGGTAAGGTACCTCCTATAGAATTACCTGTAATACATGAATTTGGTAATGAAGAGGAAAATCGAGACGAATACCATATGAGGGTGGAAGCTATAGGATATTATCCAATTGTTGTAATTAATATGGAAATTTTCCCTAATATAACTACTACCTTTAACGTAAAACTTACTCCTATTGTAACAGGAGAACCTTATACTGAATACATTATTATTCCAGAAAAACACTAAATGCATTTGAAGCATCAGAAGCATTGGAGATATTCTCCAATGCTCCTACTTTAAAATTATTAAAATTTACAAGCTTGCACAATAAAATTTTTCATGTTAAAATTGTATAGTTTCTGAGTAAATCTCTATGACAAGATACTCAGGAGCTTTATTTTTGCTTATAAAGGAGAAAAGTATGGATAAGCGCTTAAATTTAACATCAAATATTTTAATTGGCTCAATGTTATTTGGACTATTCTTCGGAGCCGGAAATTTGATTTTTCCTGTACATATGGGACAGGAAGCTGGAAGTAATATGATTATAGCTACAGTAGGATTTTTGATAACAGCAATAGGCTTGCCTTTTTTAGGAGTTGTAGCAATAGGCATTTCAAGAAGTAATGGTTTATTTGATTTATCAAGTAGAGTACATCCTATATATGGATATATTATGACTATTTTATTATACTTAACAATTGGACCCTTTTTCGCTCTACCAAGAACTGGAACTGTGCCATTTGAAATAAGTTTTGCACCTTACATTTCTACAGAATACCATGCTTTAGGTTTAGCAATATTTACAATTATATTTTTCTTAGCCGCATTGTTCTTTTCAATGAAACCTAGCAAAATTTTAGTATGGGTTGGCAAAATTTTAAATCCAATCTTTTTAATTTTTTTAGCTGTTTTAGTTATAGCTGGTATTTCAAAACCTATGGGTAGTATTTCAGATGCTGCCATTAATGGAATGTATAAAACAGCTCCCTTTTTCAAGGGGTTTACAGAAGGCTATAACACAATGGATGCTTTGGCATCCTTAGCATTTGGTATTATTGTAGTGCAAACAATAAAAGAATTAGGAGTAAATGACCCTAAAAACATAGCTATAAATACAATAAAATCAGGACTTGTTAGTATTTTGCTAATGGGTTTAATCTATAGTAGCTTATCTTACCTTGGAGCAACAAGTGTTTCGTTATTTGAAGTATCAGATAATGGTGGAATTGCATTAGCTCAAATTGCAAATTACTATTTCGGTTCCTTTGGAAGTATCTTACTGGCTATTATAGTAACTGTTGCCTGTCTAAAAACTGCAATAGGATTAATTACTGCTTGCTCGGAAACATTTAATGATATGTTTCCTAATTTCTTGAATTATAAATCCTTTGTAATAATTTTCACCCTCATTGCTTGTTTTGTAGCAAATATAGGATTGACACAAATAATTGCTTTATCAATCCCAGTATTAATGTTTTTATATCCTTTAGCAATAGCTCTAATTATATTAGGAATATTATCTCCATTATTCAAAGACAAACAAATTGTATATTTGTTTACAACACTTTGTACATTATTTGTAAGTATCGCCGATGCTTTAAATGCTATGCCTGATATAATAAAGAATCAGACGTTTATCAATAATATATTAGAATTTTATAATAATTATCTGCCATTTTTTAATTTAGGAATGGGTTGGATAATTCCAATGGTAATTGGATTATCTATCGGATGGATCATTTCAATATACAAAACAAAATAATCAATTATTATTGTTTGTTCATTATAACTATATTTAATAAAAAAATTTAGACATGTTGTAACACTTCTTTACTAGTTGAATATGATGATAATGAGCTTGGCCTCAAAAAATTTACTATAAAAAGGTGTTATTAATGGTTAATAGATCAAATAATGTAGCTGGTGCAAACCGAAGAAGATGTAATAACGTTGAAGGTGAAAGAGGTAGAAGAAGATTCGATTGTGATTTTGTCTTTGAATGTTTATTAGAATTACTTGAAGATGCTCTTGAAGAAGAAAATAACAAACATCATCATTGCGATAACTCTGTAAGCCCAAATGGTGGCTTTGACAGAGATTGTCGTCGCAGAAGAAGGTTTGACTGTGATGATGTGTTCGAGTGCTTAGAAGAATTGCTTGAAGATGCTCTTGAAGAAAATAACGGAAATTGTCGTCGCAGAAGAAGATTTGACTGTGATGATGTGTTCGAGTGTTTAGAAGAATTACTTGAAGAAGACGAAGATAGAAGAAGATGCAGAAAAAATAAATAATTTTTATAAAATTAATTAACTATAATTAAAAAAAGTCTTGGGCAAATGAAAATTTGTTCAAGACTTTTTATTATTAATAACTTTTTTGTCACTTAAAGTAAATTCTATTTATTCAACTTATTATATATACCAGCCGATTTTAAAGGCCCCCTTAAACTAAATGTTAATAATATAGAGGCTACCACAGCTATAATTGCATTAGTAGATGAAACAATAAATTTAGTTCCTGCAACTGCAGCCACTGCCTCCCATCTACTTTGCAACACTATAAACTGCAAAATTATTGTTTTTGATATATACAATAATACATACATTGCTGCGCCTAATATAGCTGCAACTAAATTTGCCTTTTTATTTTCTCCATTATATCCATTAATATGAGAAATTTTGCCTGCTATATATCCCATGGCAAATTTCAAAATGAAAGTTATCCAAAACTCAGGTGCAAATGCTGGATCAAACAAATCAAAAATGGCTGAACCAAAACCTGCAGATAATCCGCCTATTGTACTCCCAAAAAGTAAACCACTTAATAAACACATAACATTTCCTAAATGAAGCATTGTTTTACCTAACGGTGTAGGAATTTCAATTCTAAAATTAGTTGCTACAAAAACCATAGCTGACATTAAACCAATAACAGTAAGTTTATAAATTGTGTAATTATTCTTGCCAGTTTGCATTACTAACCTCCAATATTTACTATTATATAAATATTGTATGCTTTTCTGACATTCTGTAAATGCTCAGTTTGAATATTTTCATAAATGACAGATATAATTCAAATAATTTCTTTACATGTTTGAAATATGGTTTTTATATTTATAATCTATTTTTCAGTATTTTCAAATTCCAATTTCATTTCTTCAAACAATTTATCATTTTGTATAACTTCAGCAGCTGTTAATACTAAAGCTGCTATCGTATTTTTCATTTGTTTTTTTGCATAATCAGTTAATGTAGATTTAGCCATTTCTCTAGTATGAGCAACTATGTTTTTGTCATTAGTTATATCAAAATACGGATGAATAGTTGGACATATTTGACTTACCTGTCCTGCATCTATTGAACCAGTATTTTTACTAGGCTCACTCATTGTTATATTTGCTATCTCAAAGATTTTTTCATTAAATAAGTTTGACAAAATTTCATTAGTAACCATATTATCATAGTTAAATTCATATTTTGTTATCTTAAGTTCGCATCCAGTCACTAATGCTGCACCTTTTGCACAGTTTTTAATCTTTTCTAATAACTCCTCATTATATGTTTTAGTAGTAGAACGAACATAAAATTGAACTTTTGTGTAATCAGGAACAACATTTGCAGCCTTTCCACCCTCAATAATTACACCATGAACTCTAGAATCACTTCTAATATGTTCTCTTAAAGCATTTATACTATTAAATGTCGATATAGCAGCATCTAATGCATTTATTCCTTTTTCAGGTGAAGCAGCAGCATGAGAGGTTTTCCCAAAAAATTCAAATTGAATAGGCTCTAAAGCCAAAGAAGTACCGCTTTTTGTATATTCATTTCCAGGGTGCGCCATCATTGCAATATCAACATCATCAAACTCCTGATTTTCTACATATATTACCTTTGCTCCACTTGTTTCTTCTGCTGGAGTACCAAAAACAATTACCTTTCCACCAATTTCATCAATTATTTGTTTTAAAACAATTCCTGCACCAGTACTAACAGCACCTAATAAATTATGTCCACATCCATGTCCTATACCAGGTAATGCATCGTATTCGGCCATGTAAGCAACAGTTAACCCATCTTTTAAACTTTTATATTCAGCTTTAAATCCAGTTTTAACACCTGAAAAATTATCATATATAGTAAATCCATACTTTCTTAATATTTCTGTATGTAACTTACAAGCTTTAAACTCTTCATAACCTAGTTCAGGATTATTATAAATTTCCAAACTTAAATCATTCAACTCTGGTTCCAACTTGTCAATTAAATCCAATACTTTTTCTTTCATCATTATCCTCCAATTCACCTTGCATTATTAATTATGATATCACATCTAGCAAAATAAGTTAACTGCTATTTTATTATTTATAATTAAACTGCTAAACTTAAATACACTTCTTAGTATGGACCATAATTAATCAATGTTGCAATTATCATGAATGCTGCAGCTATTACTGACCATAAAACCATAAGTTTCCAAACAAACTTTACCCAGTCTTCATACTTAATTTTAGCAATAGATAAATTAGCTAAAAGAGTTGCGGATGTAGGTATAACCGAATTAGATATACCATCACCTAGATGATAAGCTAAAACTCCAGTTTGCCTTGTTACACCAATAACATCTGCAAGTGGAGTCATAATTGGCATAGTAGTGGCTGCCTGTCCAGAACCAGATGGTATGAAAAAGTTAATTACTGATTGTACTACAAACATTGCAACTGCGCTTATTGCTTTTGGTAAAGAAGTTATTATTCCAGCTAATGCATGAACTATAGTATCAAGAATGAGTCCGCTTTCCATAATAACAAGCATTCCTCTAGCTACACCTACGACCAATGCCCCAGTTGTTAATTCCTTTGCCCCGGCAATAAATTGTTTTGCAATTTCATCTACATCCATTCCCCCTACTAACCCAGCAATAATTCCCATAGCTAAAAATAAAGCAGCAATTTCAGTCATATACCACCCATATGTAAATACTCCATAAACCAATAAAATTATGCCAGCTAAAAATACCAACATTACACCTACGTGTTTTCTAGTCATTTCTTTAACATTTTCTAAATCTAAGGCTTTATGCTTTTCTTGTAGTTCTAACTCATAAACTAAACTTTTAGTAGGATCTGATTTTACTTTGCCACCATATTTAAAAATATAAAATGTTACAAGCATTACAGAGAAAACCCAAATAACAATTCTTAAAACTATACCAGAAAATGGAGGTAATTCTGCAATACCTTGAGCAACGCCGACTGTAAAAGGATTCATAAAGCCAGATGTAAATCCAGCAGCAGCTCCTAGAGATACCATTGCCATACCTACTATAGCATCATATCCTAATGCTCTTGCAAGGGCAATACCTATCGGTACGAAAACTACTGCTTCTTCTGCCATTCCGATGGTACCTCCCCCTACTGAAAATACTATCACAATTATAGGAATAAGCAATTTCTCTTTACCTTTAAGTTTAAATGCTATTTTAGTAATAGCTGCTTCAATAGCCCCTGTTTGAGTTATAATGTTAAAAGAACCTCCTACAATAAAAATAAAGAATACTATACTTTGAGAAGCTCCTAATCCTTTTGGAACAGCTTTAAAAACATCAAATAATTTTGCAGGATTAGAATCAACATATGAAAATGAATCTGGATCTACAACAGTTCTTTCTCCAAGTTCAACTCTTTCATATTGACCTGCTGGTATAACATAAGTAAATATAGCAGTTAAAATAATTAATGAAAATAAAATTACATAAGTATGTGGGATTTTAATTTTCTTCTTTGTTTTTTCCATAAATCCTCTTCCTCCTAAAATATTATAATTATAATTCTAAATATGCAAAATTATTATTTATACATATTTTATTGTGTATTATACATTCGACAAAACATTATGTCAATACATTTTTTTCATAATATGTGTCTTTTCTTTATATCCAAATATTGAGATTGCTAAATTTAAGTATATTTATTCATTCGATGCATTTACTGCATAAAAAAAGAACAGAAAACTTAAATTTTCTGTTCTTTTGATAATAATGAACATTATTTCTTATTACATGTTTTTCTTGCTTTAGGGTCGGTTATCAATTCATATCCTCCCATACTAGTCATAGTTATCATAATTGCGTTTATTATTGTTACAATAATATCTTCTATTCGATACCCCTTACTAGCAAAAACAAAGGTAAGAATTAGTGCTATCACAAAACTATAAAGTCTAACAATATAATCTTCAAATTTATTCTTAACTAAAGATTTAGTAAACTGTACTATTATCATAACCGAACCAGTAAGTCCTGCAAAAGTAGATAAAATTTGAATGTCCATAAATTCATTAAACATAAAATCTTCCCCTTTGTATATATTAATAGATTATATGTATATTATATGTAATTATGAACAATTGTAGATAATAGTTATATTATGACTTGCTAGAACCTTTTAATTCAGTTCAATAGATAAACTAGATTTATTTTCATTAAAATAAATACTGTCTCCTTCTGGATAATGCCAAATTGACTGTACAACCTTTGGCTGTAAAAATCCATTAACTTTATGGTATTCATTAATAATTGCTGACCATTCCGCTTCTCTGGTTGAACCATCCATATCAGTAGCCACTCTATCGCTTGTTACAAAAGACATCATTGCTCCATTTTCGTCAAAAGTAAAAACGCCACTTGCTGATGCCCCGTCATAAGTTATAGTTGCTTTTGCATGGGTATTATCTATTGTTTCCCATTTTATATAATCTTGTAGAGCTGAATTCGGAACAAATAGACACTCTGCTAAAAAAGTTACTAAACAAGCGCTATCCATCGTTTCACCTCTCTGATCGAATAATGGAATTATTTTAGCAATAGTACCCTTCATACTTCCAATACCATTATTATAAGAATCAAACCCTTCAAAAGGTATTCCATAAATTGAAGAATCAATAAAAGCAAATCGGTTAGGTTTATCTACAAAATTATACTGAATATAATCAATTTTTATAGTTTTTTCAGCAGACATCTTAAAATCCACATTGTTAAATGTTGCTTTCATATAGGACATTTTGGGTGTACCTAAATATCCACAGTATCTAAAATACTTCTGAACAGGTAAAGGTAAATCCTTTATATCTTCTTCAGTAAAAACATTTGTTGTTTTGTCAATTTTTGATATTTCAC
The DNA here is from genome assembly GCF_035934735.1 of Sedimentibacter sp. MB31-C6. NCBI lineage: Bacteria > Bacillati > Bacillota > Tissierellia > Sedimentibacter > Sedimentibacter sp. MB31-C6. Next base: position 2,486,605 of record NZ_CP142396.1, on the reverse strand, counting down.
TATTTATTACATTATTAAATTCTGATTTAGTTTTTGAATAAGGCATTTTAAAAAATATAATAATTATTGCTATTAATATAAATATAACTAATAAAATACTTGACATAATTTTCTTAACTCCTTTGTTCTTCTCCATACTTTTTCTCCATTTCCTCAATATTTTTGTCTAACTTAGCAATGCCTTTATAAACTTCTATAATTAAGTTTGTATCGAAACCTTCAAATAATTGTTCTATAAATTCAGCATCTGTACCTTCCCGTTTCTTAAAATATTTTTGACATTTATCTGTAAGACAAATCCTTAAAATTCTTGCATCTTTAGAATCTTTTTTTAAATCTAAAAAGCCTTCTCTTTTAAGTATAACTGCCATTTTTTTAACATTTTGCCTAGAGTTTCCTATAGTGTTGGCAACTTCACTTATAGTTGGAGCAGTACCACACTTTGAAATACAAGCTATTAAAAGCCATTGTTTTACAGTTAAATTAGGATCAAGTTTATCTCCCAATACTTGCAATCTATTAGCTATTACAAAAAGCGAAGCAAAAATATACTTTTTTTCTTTATCATTCATGATTTCCTCCATACGTAACCAGTTACGTATTACAGTATAGGAAATTAATGGAGCCTTGTCAATACTTTTTTGATATTTTTTTTAAAAAACTATAATAAAATAAAAATCCACCCTTATCTAGGCCTTTATAGAAGTCAGGTTACTAGACGAACTAAAGAAAGATTGCGCAAAGTAAAATTTATGTAAAATTTTTTAAATAATTTTTTATTATTAAAAAATTGTGTTATAATATTTTAAAATTTGTCTTGTATCTATTTATAGAACGAGAACAGGAGGATAAAAATGAATAATACAAGTTTCAAAACACGCAAACTCACTTTTTTAGGAGTTATGCTGTCACTCACTATTGTTTTCGTTGCCTTGACGGCAATTCCGACAACATCTGCATCTATGGCTCTTTTGATTTTTTTACCAACAATAATAACAAGTATTATATATGGACCAAAATTAGGAGCTTTAATGGGGGCATTATCAGGAACTGCTACTTTGTTTCGTGCTTTGCTTGCTCCAGCATCACCTTTAGATTATCTATTTTTAAATCCATTAGTTGCAATTCTGCCGAGAATTTTTATTGGTATAGTACCTTATTATGTTTATATTTTTCTTAGAAAAATAATTAAATCAAAATCTATCAATTTGATTATTGCAGGAATATCAGGAGCCTTGACAAACACGGGTCTAGTAATTTTAATGCTTTACATTGTATACAGTGATGAAATAGTAAATATTAGCACTGATTTTGGAATTGGGACAACCTTTACTGCATTTGCTATTTTCCTGATTACAACAAGTGCAATAATAGAAAGTACTGTAGCAGGAATAGGAACTTCGGCTGTTGTTAATATTTACGATAAGGTTAATAAATAAAAATACAAGTTATCCATAACAAAGCATTTTTACTTTGTTATGGATAACTTTTTTCATTATAAATTATAATTTTGAAAAAAGGTAAATTTAAAAAATATGTATTGACTAAACTAAATATGTATGTTATATTAATCAAGTATTACAGATGTATTTATTGATTTCACATATTTTTAGAAATTATATGTATATAAATGTATATAATTTGTAAAAATATGTGAATTTTCATTTTACAATGGAATATGAATAATAATTAGGAGGTACCTCATGAATAAAGGTACAGTTAAATGGTTTAACGCAGAAAAAGGATTTGGATTTATTACTAGAGATGATGGAAATGATGTATTTGTACATTTTTCATCTATTCAAGGAGATGGATTTAAATCATTAGAAGAAGGTCAAGAAGTTAACTTTGATATAACTCAAGGTGCAAAAGGCGACCAAGCAACTAACGTAACTAGAATATAATTAATTATATTAATTAATATAGCTACAGCGTAAATAAAAAATCGGGAATATTCCCGATTTTTTTATTTTATAACTTAATATCTCTAACTAGAATATTTTACTTTACATGTAGGGTATGCATTGTATGCATACCGCGAGACATATTTATTTATTGTGAATATTCTTTAACATTTTAAAGAAATTTTTGTCTCTTCTTGCCATGGCTTCCTCTCCCTTGCCGTCAGAGTAATCATACCAACCTTTGCTGGTTTTTACACCAAGATTATTATTGTCCATAAACTCTTGCTGGAGTTTTGTAGGTTGTTTAACATCACTTAATTCATTAAAAAGATAAGACGAAATATAATAGAATGTATCAAGTCCTCCTAAGTCAGCTGTTTCAAAAGGGCCAAGCACAGGATATCTAAATCCTGGGCCATATTTCATAGCCTTATCTACATCTTCTACTGTTGCAACGCCATCTTCAACTATTTTTAAAGCTTCTCTGTAAACTGCAAATTGAATTCTATTTCCAATGAATCCATTGACATCTTTTAAAACAACAACTGATTCTTTACCTATTTTATCAACTAATTCTTTTAAAACCTGAACCGTCTCATCAGAAGTTTCGTCATTTTTTATAAGCTCGATTAATGGAATTATATGAGGAGGATTCCACCAATGCATTCCTATAAATCTTTTTTTGTTGTTTAACTTTGAACATATTCCATTGATGCTTAATCCTGAAGTATTTGTAGCAAATATGCAGTATTCTGGAGCTATTCCTTCAACTTCTTTCCAGTAATCTTGTTTAATGTCCATTTTTTCAACAATTGCTTCGACAATTAAGTCAGCATCCTTAAAAACACTTTTATCTGTTGAAAATGAAATGTTTTTTAACGATTCTTTTGCTTGCTCTTCTGTTAACAAACCTTCTTTAATCAAAGTTTTTTGGTTTAATAATATTATTCTTTTTGTGTTTTCCAAAAACTTTTCCGCAATGTCAGTTACAATAACTTCATAACCATTTTGAGCAAATATTTGTGCTATCCCAGAACCCATTGTACCGCCTCCGGCAACCCCGATTTTCTTAATGTCCTCTAATTTCATTTTTCCCTCCTATTGATTAAAATAACAAAATATTATAAAGAATAAAGATGTAGCTCGACTACATCTTTATTTTAATATATTGATTGATTTTAGTAAACACCTAAACTTCCTAATAATATAGCTGGTATAGCAGAAATAAAAGGAAGTATAAGCGAAGTCATACAAATATCAATATAAGCATCCTTGTGAGTCATTCCTGTTACCGCTAATAATGTTAGAACAGCTCCATTGTGAGGCAAAGTATCAAGTCCGCCTGATGCTAAAGATGCAACCCTGTGAAATGCTTCAGGACTAATTCCTGTTTCAACTGCGATAGCCAAGTATTTTTCTCCTAACGCTTCAAGAGCAATACTCATACCACCTGATGCTGACCCCGTAGCACCTGCAAGCAAGTTAACTGCTAGTGCTTCAGATATTAGAGGAGTGCCTGGAACATTCAAAAGAACTCCTGTAAGTGTCGCAAACCCAGGAACTGCTTTAACTACCGTGCCAAAACCAACGGCAGCTGCTGTATTAAGAATTGCTGTTATTGAACCAATTGCACCATTGCTTATTGATTTAGTAAATCCCCTATATTTATTAAAACTTATCAGCATTGAAAGAATAACACCGCTTAACAACGCAAGAATTATATCCCAACCAAAGAAGTTCATTGTTACTATAACAGTTATTAAAGGTAAAAATGATAAAAATGGATTTGGTAAACTACTGTAATCAACATCTACAATTTCCTTGCTCTTAGGTTCAGTAAATACATCCCCAGCAGCTGTGAATTTTCTTTCTCTATACTGAAGCCATAAAAGACCTAATACAAACATTAATGCAGCAGCAACAATACCCATTATTGGTGCTGCTGTAGGAGTAGTTCCATAATAATTAGTAGGAATAATATTTTGAATTTGTGGTGTTCCAGGAATGGCGGTCATAGTAAATGTAAATGAGCCTAGAGCTATTGCGCCTGGAAGTAATTTTCTTGTAATGTTTGCTTCTCTAAATAATTCAAGTCCTAAAGGATACATAGCAAATACAACAACGAACAAACTTATTCCTCCATATGTCAATACTCCGCAACCAACTACAACACCCATTATTGCTCTTTTAGGTCCTAATGTTTTTGTTAACCAGTGTGCTATAGATTTTGCTGCACCTGTGTAATCCATCAAATGTCCAAATATTGCACCAAACATAAATACCGGAAACCAAGATTTTACATATCCTGCAAGACCAGTCATATAAGTTTCTTTGTACATATCAAGTAAATCAAGTCCTCCTGTTAAACCAACAACTAAAGCACATACTGGTGCAACCCATAAAATAGAATACCCTTTGTAAGCTAAAAACATTAATAATACTAATCCTAATATAATACCAAACATATAATACCCCCATTTATTATTTTTATATTAGGAGTGCAGATATGATACACTCCCTTATAACCTTAAGATGCAGTCCAACCACAGTCAATTGTAAACATTGAACCGGTAATACAATCTCCTGTTTCAGAACATAAGAATTTAGCAACATCTCCAATATCCTTAGGTTCTAATAATTTCTTAACAAATGCTTTTGTAAGCATAATGTCTGAAACAACTTTGTCTTCAGGTATTCCGTGAGTTTTAGCCTGATCTGCAATTTGTTTATCAACCAATGGAGTTCTAACATATGATGGACAAATCATATTGCAAGTAATACCATATTTTCCGCCTTCTACTGCTGATGATTTAGTTAAGCCGCCAAGACCGTGTTTTGCTGAAATATAAGCCACTTTATATTCAGAAGCTATCAAACCGTGGATTGAGCCCATGTTAATTATTCTTCCCCAACCTTGTTCCTTCATATATGGCCAAACATATTTTGTTAATAAGAAGGGAGCCGTTAACATTAAATCCATCATGAATTTCCATTTATCTTCAGGGAAATCTTCAATTGGACACACAGTTTGAATTCCAGCAACATTTACTAAAATATCAACCTTTGAATATTTTTCTACTGTATAATCAACTAAATTTTTACAATATTCCTGCTTACTTAAATCAGTCACGAAATATATTGCACCAATTCCTTTAGCTTCTTCTTTTAATTTTACTTCATTAATATCAGCCATTACTACTTTTGCTCTATTGTTTATAAAAGTTTCTGCTATTGCTAAACCTATACCACTTGCTGCTCCTGTTACAATACATACTTTATTTTCTAACATTTTAATCCTCCACTTATTTTTTTATTGTGATTCCATTAACCTTAAATAATTACCTTGTTCATTTGCATCCTCCTTATTATCTTGCAACTTCTTTCATAACTAGTCTTCTTATGTAATATGAATAATTCATCGAAATTATTCATATTAATTTAACGCAATCAAGGTGCCAATTGTATATAAAATATCTTTAATAAAATAATAATAGCGTAGATACTTCATACTTCTACACTATTTTTAAAAATAAAATATCTAATTAAAATTCCACAAATTTTCTAAAAAACTAACGTAACTAGAATAGCTACAGCGCAAATAAAAAATCGGGAAAATTCCCGATTTTTTATTTTATAACTTAATATTATCTAACAAAATACAAATGTTATTTCATCAAAGATGCATTAGCATATATTTCTTTTTTATCTTCTTTTGATAACAACTTTTCTGTTGAATAAGCAATAACTGCAATTCCAAATAAATCAAGAACTAACCTCAATACCATAAATTTTATTCCCATAGATGATGCTTCAAATAATAGTAAAGGTATCTTAGTTGTTGACCATGCACCAATCATAATTAAAACATTTGAAAGTTTGCTACCTTTTTTTAGAAGTACAACTGCTACTGGAAATGCAGCGTACAATGGTCCTGCAGCTGCAGAACCTAATAAAAAAGCAAGTAAAATACCGACTAACCCAGAACTCTCCCCCATGTATTTAACCATCGTCTCTCTTTTAACCCATACATCTAAAAGTCCAAGTAATATAAAAATCGGTGGTAAAATCGAGAGCATTTCAAGAGCGTTACTCATAGTTATTTGCAGCGATTTTTTGCCTAATTCAGGAATAAATATAAGTACTAAAATATTAATAACTGCAAGTAAAATGAAAATTTTGTACCGTTTTATAGTTTTCTTAATTTTATCCATTACATGAATACCCCCATTAAAAATGCTACTAATAAAGAAAATACAAATGCTTCAATGTTTCTTATAATAGTAGCTTTCTTACCAAAGAACTTAGTCTCCACTGGTATAGTAACTATTCCTACCATCATAAGCGTTGAAATGAACGCTGCAATTTGCATATACCCTGCTCCACTCTTCAACAATGCAGCTGCCAAAGGAAATGCTACAAATCCAGGAATAAGCGTTATTGAACCTATAACAGAAGAAATCAAGACACCTATCCAACCAGATTCATTTCCTATCAAATGAGAAATTTGTTCAGGAGTCAATATAGCTAACATAATCCCTATAATAACTAATATTGAAAGAAACTGTGGCAATATATTTTCAAATGATTTCCATGCTTTTTTCAATGCTAGTTTTGTTTTTTCTTTACTTTTAATAAATGAAATAACTAGTGCTGAAATAGAAATAACATATAACGCAATAGTTGTAGACATAAATTAATCCTCCTAATTGTTATACTTACGATTTTACATCATATACATTCCTTTTTCAAATATAATAACACATATTTTTTTGAAATCACGTAACATATGATACATACACAATGAAATTTCAATAAAAAATGAAAACGCAGTGTATCTATGCGTTTTCATTTTTTACAATATAACTATTAACTATCCTATTTAAAATCCATTAATTAGTAGCCTTCTTAGCTGATTTTTCTTCTAGTTTTGAAACAAAGATTGTTCCTGCTAAGTCTCCTAAGCAATTATTTGTAGTTGTACCCATATCGAACAATCTGTAGAAAGCAGCAATGATTCCTACAATCTCTGTTGGCAGTCCAAACGCTTCAACCATAACCAGCAATTTAACAATACCGCTTCCAGGTATTCCTCCACCACCAGTTGAAAAAATAGCAGATAATAGAATAATCTTAAGCATAATACCAACACTTAAAGGAACACCAACTACCTGACTTATAAATACAATTACAACTCCATATAGTAAAACACTTCCATCGTAGTTCATCTGAGAGCCTAAGGGAACTGTAAATCCAGAAATACTTTCAGGAACACCAAATTTTTCTTTTGCAACTTTTATATTAACTGGAATGGAAGCTACACTACTACAGGTAGATATCGTATAAACCCATAATTCTGCACTATCTTTAATAAATTTAATCGGATTTATGCCAGCTTTAAACCATAATACACCACCATAAACTAATAATATCTGCATAATACAAGCTAGATAATAAGTACCTGCCAATGTTGCCATACTAGTAAATATACCTGCTCCATATGTAGCAAAAGAATCTGCCATAAGAAAAAACACACCTATAGGAGAAACTATCATAATCATACCTATTAGAGAAAATACCATTTCGCTTAACGCATTGAATCCATTTATTATTGTAGTTTTCAAACTTTCTGTTTTCATTCTTAATATAGCAACACCTATCAATATTGCAATTATAAGTGTTTGTAATATATTACCTTCTGAAAATGTATTAAACATATTAGAAGAAAACATACTTGTAAAAAAGTCCCCTATAGTTACATCAGTACCAGTTCCAATTTCCTTTGAAGCTAAACCAGTAAAGCTAGCAATATTACCAGGCTTAACTATTGTTGCAACTATTATACCTATAGCAGCAGCAATTAATGTAGTTATAATATAATAAGACATTATTCTGACACTAATACGTCCTAAAGATTTAACATCCTTTTGCGAAATAATTCCTGTAACTATTGTTACTATGACCATAGGAATTACTATCATTTTAATCATATTTAGCCATATTGTACCGATAAACCCAACTTTAGTCATTGGTTCTCCGATAACGAGTCCAAATATTGCACCTAATATCATTGCTAAAAAAACTTGAGAAGTTAAGCCAATCTTTTTGCCAAAAATCTTCACAAAATCACTACCTTTCTATATATTTTTTCAATGGGATATCCCCACTACATGTAACACTTAATCGAAACTCACCACCTATATAGATGATTAACTTCTTTTTTCCTAATTATAATTATAAAGAATTATCTATCTTCCTAATAATACTTATAACTTCATCAGCATCTTCCCGATTAATTCCATTATAAAACACCATACGAACTTTATTATCCAATACTGGTCTTATCCATAAACCATATTTTTTAGCTTTATCGCAATACTCTTCAGTAGATAATCCTGTCTTACTTATATCTAACATAACAATATTACTTTGTACCATATCTTGAACTTTTGTTTTCTTTAAATTTCTTATATTATCTGAAACATATTTAGCATTTTCATTGTCTATTTTTAACTTTTCAACATTATGATTTAAAGCATATAATCCTGGAGCAGCAATCACCCCTGCTTGTCTCATGTTTCCACCTAAAAGCCTTCTCTTCTGTCTAGCTTTTTTTATAAAATCTTTATTTCCACATAGAAGAGATCCTAATGGAGCCCCAAGACCTTTTGAAATACAAAACATTATAGAATCAACATATTTACATAAATCTTTAGCCTCAACATCAAGACTGGTTGTAGCATTAAACAATCTGGCTCCATCCATATGAACATGAATATTGAATTCTTTAGCCAAATTATAAATTTCTTTTAAATCCTTAACATCTAAGCATACACCACCAGAGAAATTGTGAGTATTTTCAATACATAATAGTTTAATGTCGTTTTTTTTCATAAGCTGCCTCAAATGTAGCATATCAGGTTTATATTTCTCATTTAACCTGTAAAAAACTGGCATCAACTGTCCAACACTTTTTTCAAAAACTACTTTTTCACTTTTGTAAATGTGTAATATTTCATCTACTAGTACTTTATCTCCTGGATTACAATAAGTTAATATAGCAGTAGTATTCGCTAAAGTGCCTGAAGAAAAAAGTACACCTTCATCTTTTTCTGTTAACAATGCGGCCAAATCCTCAAGTTCATTAACAGTTAAATCCTCACCCCTTCCATCTTCATTAATTCTTCCATCATCACCAAACTTGGCAGTTAAAATAGTTTTTAACATTTCATCGTCTGGTATAGTTAATGTATCACTTCTTAAGTCAATCATTTGATTCCTCCCTTCTTGTTATATATAATATTTGCAATTATGGTGCCAAGAAACATATTATTTTTATAAGATGCATTTTCTATTAAAATCAACTTATATAAAAGATTTTTCATAAGTATAGATTCATTCTTCCAATTTAAAATAAACGTATCTTATGTTTCGTTTGAAACACAAGAGACGTTTACGCAACATGTATATACTAATATAAATTATATTTTTTCATTAGTCTCCAAAGTGTACTTCTGTGAACTCCAAGTAAATTAGCAGCTTCTATTTTACTTCCATTGGATAACCTTAAGGCTTCATAAACTTCTTCCTTCGTTATAGGTATCTTAATAACTTTTTTATTATAATCAGTTGTTTCAAACTCAGGTTCATTGTTTCTTATCATATCTTTTACGATTTTTGCATTAATTACATCAAAATTACTTATAATGCTTAATTTTTCAATGAAATTTTTCAATTGTCTTACATTACCCGGCCATTTGTAATCTTTTAAAACATCAAAAGCATCTTTTTGAATATTAATATTTCTATTTTTAGCATAAACTTTGCAAAAATCATTTATCAGTTCATTTATGTCATCTTTTCTATCTCTTAGTGGTGGAATATTCAAAGTCAAAACATTCAATCTGTAGAATAAATCATCTCTAAACTTTTTATCAGAAACAAGTTTTTTAATATCTTTATTTGTTGCAGAAATAACTCTAACGTTAATAGGAATAATCTGATCACTTCCTAATCTCATAACCTTCCTTTCCTGTAAAACTCTCAAAAACCTAGCCTGTAAACTTAAAGGCATTTCACTTATTTCATCTAAAAATATAGTACCATTATGAGCTAATTCAAATAAACCTTCCTTACCATTTTTCTTAGCACCAGTAAAGGCGCCTTCTTCATAACCAAACAATTCACTTTCGAGAATATTTTCAGGAAGGGATGCACAATTAATCGCTACAAAAGGTCCTTGTTTTCTAGAACTATCATTATGTATACTTTGAGCAAATAATTCTTTTCCAACTCCTGTTTCGCCTAGTATTAATACTGTTGAATCATTAGTAGCGAATTTTTTAGCATTAGAAATGCACTTCTCAATTGATTTACTTGCACATTTAATATCTTTAAATTTATAAGTTGCATAAAACCCTTTATTTAATATTTTATTTCTTATCTTTCTCTCACCTTTAGTTATCGTATTTACATCATTAAATGTTGCAATTGCACCTATAACTTCATTGCAACCATGTTTTAATGGAATCATATTACACAGAACATCAGTTCTACCTATACGAATAATGTCTTGCAAAGATTCCTTACCTGTCTTAACTATGTCTAAAAGACCCTCCAGCTCAGGAAAAACTTCTATTAAAGGAGCTCCTATAAGCGGAGTTACGCCATTCGAAATTAAATTTAACGAAGTTTGATTTATTAATGTAATAACTCCTTTTTTATCAATAGCTATATAACCTTCCTTAGTAGTATCTAATATAGCTTTTAATTCTTCATTCTTTCTATTGTTTAAAAGTATCATTTCAAGTATAGATTCAGCTTCATTATATGCATATTCTAGCGCCTTCGGACTAAAATCAATTCGGACATTTTTTATATTTAGTTTTTTAGCTACATTGGTTTGAAACGTACCACCAACTATTACTTCTATGCCCTCTTCTTTTAGCTGAATCATTTTACTTATCATTTCTTCAGGATTATTAGCAAATACTTGCTTTATATTAATGTTAAGTAATGGATTTAGTAATTCTAATCCACTTAATAAATTATTATATCCTACCACTCCAATGTTTTTTCCCATTTTACTAGCTTCTAACAGAATCTTTATCATATCATCAAATGGAATAGGTATCTCAACGACTGGAATATCTAGTGTGTTCCTAATCCTATTCGCAGTACCTCCACGTGCTAACACTACTTTAACACCAGTTTCAATTAAACTTTGAGGATTTTGAGGATCATAGACTAAAACTCCAACATCTTTACCTAAATCTTTAAACACTTCATTAGTAAGTGATATAAGATCTTCATTATATGCAGCATAATAAATGTGTGGCATAACTCACTCCCCCTATTATTTTCAATTTATATTTTATTAAATTTTCTTATTTTTATATTATACCAACCTATGACAAGCCCTTCTTTTGTCATAGGTTGCATGTAGTGTATACATCATACAGCGGGACGCATGCAATGCGTCCCCTACAGTGTAAAATATGTTATCTATACAATTATTATATATCATATTATTAATATTTCAAATGGGAAGTTTTCAAAATTAAATTAGAAACCTTGAATATAGAATGAAAAAAGGCTATACTTATGTTAAAATAAACTTATTCAATAATAGGTAGGTGTGAAAAATGGAAAGAGTAATCTTCCTAGTTGATATGAATGCTTTTTTTATAAGCTGCGAAAGTACTCGATATCCCGAAATTATTGGTAAACCAGCAGCCGTTGCAGGCGATCCCAAAAATCGTTCAGGTATTATATTGACAGCAAATTATGAAGCAAGAAAATATGGTATTAAGACGACTATGGTTCTTCGAAAAGCATTAAAACTATGTCCAAACTTAATTGTTGTTCCACCTGATCACCATTTCTATGAACAAAAGTCCAAAGAAGTTATGAACATTTTATCTTCATATACGCCGGTAATTGAACAGAACAGCATAGATGAAGCTTGGCTAGACATGACAGGTTGCGAAGGAATCTTTGGCAAGCCTTTAGAGTCTGCAACAAAAATAATGGAACAAATAAAAAAAGAACTAGGCCTATGGTGCTCTATTGGTATATCAGAAAATAAATTTTTATCAAAAATGGCTTCAGAAATGAAAAAACCATTAGGTATAACAGAACTATGGAATAAGGATATTAATCAAAAGATGTGGCCACTACCAGTTCAATATATGTATGGTGTTGGAAAACAAACATCACAAAAACTTCAAAATATGGGAATTATAACAATTGGGGACTTAGCTATATTTGACAAAATACACCTGCAAAAAAAATTTGGAAAAATAGGAGCTGAACTTTTTTCACTTGCAAATGGTATAGATAATTCACCCTTAACACCTTATACTGAAAGTGATATGAAATCAATCGGTAGATCTGTTACATTACCTCAAGATATTACAGACATAGAATATGCAAAGGTTGTTTTAATGAAACTTTCAGATGAAGTTGGTATGACTGCAAGAAAATATAAAAAGAAAGGTCATACAATTCAAATTAGTATTAAATATGCTAACTTTAAAAGTATGACCCGACAAATGACTATACCATCAACCTGCTTAGTTAAAGAAATTTATTCTACTGGTGTAAAGCTCCTTCAAAACAACTGGAATAATGAGCCAATACGACTACTTGGAATAAGTTTAAGCGGATTTTACAATGATAATGCTGACCAAATATCTATATTTAAGCTACCTGAAATAAGTAATGATGAAAAAAGTACTATAGATAAAATTGATAACTTAGAAAATACAATTCATAATATACGTAAAAAGTATGGTTCTTCAATAATTAAACCTGGAGTACTAATTAAAAAAGAAGACAAAGAGTAAATTTTATATAAATACACTAAATACTCCATAGCTAATACCCATTATAAGAATTCCAGCGATTAAATTTCCAACAAAAATAGCAGGAAACGCCCACTTAAATCTAAGATTAAGTAATGCCGCAGCCAAGCTACCACTCCATACGCCTGTCCCTGGTAAAGGTATCGCTACAAAGATAAGCAAACCCCATACGCCATACTTTTTAATTTTACCACTTTTTTTAAAAGACTTATCAGTAATCTTATATACTAACTTTTTAAACAATTTAGTTTTCTTTAAATAATTAAATATTGGACGAATTGAAAACAATATAAAAGGTACGGGTAGCATGCTCCCAATAAAACTAATAAACGTTGCATGTATAGGAGATAGCCCCAAAGATATACCTACTGGAATAGCTCCTCTAAGTTCTATTACAGGTAATGTAGCTGTTAATAAAACAGTAAATTCTATTGATAAAAAATCCAAAATCTCATTTAACATAATGTCTTTCCTATAGTTTGATTTTTTTATATAATCCTAATATAAATATTATAATAATTATTGCAATATTACAAGTAATATTAATTAAAGAATTTTTTTCTTTTTTATTTTATTTGCTATTTTAAAATTTATTCAAATGAGATATAATAATCAATTAAGCAAATGAAAAAAGTTGGAGATAGTGATGAAAAAAATTAATTTTAATATAGATGACATAAAAAACTGTACTGAAAATCAAATAACATACAATAGAGGACTTAGATATTACGAAGATAATCATGTAGTAAAATTAAGTCTTGAAAGAATCTATAATGAAGAAACCGTAGGTTTCGAAAATAAATACTCGGCAAATGTCGAAGGAAATTTCGGTAAAAATTATAATACATCAGTTCATATAGATAACGAAGGAGAAATCGTTAAATTTAATTGTAATTGTCCTGCATTTATTGATAATATCGGTGGTTGTAAACATATTGTAGCTACTATGCTAAAAATATATTACAACTATAATTCAAAAATTGTATCTTTTAATAATGTCGTTTTTAATGATAATAAAAATAAAGCAATTAATCACAATTATCCACTTATAAACTTAATAGATATTTTCGAAAACAGAATTAAAGAAAGTGTTAAAATAGAGGAAAAAAACGGTTCAGTAGTTCTTAAACCTATAATAAATATAATTGATAAAGATACCATCGGTATAGAATTTACCATTGGAGATATAAGAGACTATGTAGTGAAAGATGCATATGAATTAGCAAATAATATAAAAAACACTAACTTTATATCATATGGTAAAAGTTTAGAGTTTAATCATGAAATAAAGGGATTTGAAGAAGCATCACAACCCTTAGCTCTTTTTTTAAGAAATGAAGCTGATGTTTATATGCAAGTTATATCAAAAACTTCCAATATGTATAATACATACAATACAACTGGACGTGCATTTAAAATATTACCTTTTACAATTGATAATTTTTTTGACTTATTTGAAAATCAGACTGTTGAATGCCGTGGCTATAAATATGAATTTAAAGAAATCTCATTTGTAAACGAGGACCCAAAAGTAGAATTTTACATCAACGAAGAAAATGAACAATATTCTCTTTCAACAAATTTATATATCTCTTTTATGTCCAGTTCAAGCAATTATAAGTATATAATTGCTGAAGACAAACTTTATAGATGTTCTAAAGAATTTGAAAATTCAATTCTACCAGCTGTAAACATAATTATGAAGCAGCCATCTAAAACAATATTGTTAACAAAGGATTATATGGGGAAATTTTGTTCTGCAGTACTACCCCAAATATCTAAATATGCTTTAGTTAAAACTGATATGGAAATATCAGAAAAATTTAATGTTCTACCATTATCACCAAGTATATATCTAGATTGCAACAACAAAGGTCATATTTTTGCTGATGTTATTTTTAACTATAAAGATATAAAAATTAATCCTTTTATAAAATCAACAAACGATAATACAACAGTTAGAAATCTCTTAGAAGAAGCTAAAATAATTAATGCTGTTGAAAATGTTGGATTTACAAAAACAAGAGCAAATTATACAATGACCGATGAGAATAAAATTTATGAATTTTTAATATCTGCAGTTAATAACCTTACTTCCCTTTGTGAAGTTAATGTTAGTGATAATTTTAAGAAAATAAATATAAGATATCCTAAAACAATGTCAATGGGCGTAAAACTAAAAGGCAACTTAATTGAATTAAATATTGATAAATTAGAATTTGATCCTACTGAACTTAAAGATATATTATTATCATATAAAAGAAAGAAAAAATATTTTAGATTAAAAGATGGATCTTTCCTAAATCTTGAAAATGAATATTTCAATACGATAGATAAATTAGTTGAAGATTTGGATATTTCAAATAAGGACCTTGAATTAGGACATATTGAAATACCTAAATATCGAGCCTTGTATCTTAATAACCTATTAAAAAACAGCACATGGATAAATGCTAAAAAACAACAATCCTTTAAGGAAATGATACACAACATCAATGATTCTGATGAGTCCGAATTTGAATTACCAGAAACATTAAAACCTATACTGCGTAATTATCAAGTAGCAGGTTACAAATGGCTGAAAACTTTATCCCAATATTCATTAGGTGGTATTTTAGCAGATGATATGGGATTAGGTAAAACACTTCAAATTATCAGTCTATTATTATCAGAAAGAAATAATAATTTAAAACCTTCAATTGTAATTTGCCCTACATCTTTAGTTTATAACTGGAAAAGTGAACTAGAAAAATTTTCACCGGATATTACTACACTAATAATTACAGGAACTGCCATAGGGAGACAAAAACTCATTTCAAATATAAATGATTATGAGCTGATTTTCACTTCGTATGATTTAGTTAAACGTGATATAGAATTATATCAAAATATTGAATTTAAATATTGCATATTAGATGAAGCACAATATATAAAAAATTCTACCACACAGAATTCAAAAGCTGTCAAACTTATAAAAAGCGATATGAGATTTGCTTTAACAGGTACTCCAATAGAAAATTCTTTAGCTGATTTATGGTCAATATTTGATTTTATAATACCAGGATTTTTACTAACATATAAAAAATTTAAAGAAAGATACGAAACACCAATAGTTAAGAATGAAGATAAAAATATTCTTGAAAGACTTAACAAACAAATACAGCCCTTCATATTGAGAAGGTTAAAAAAAGATGTTTTAAAAGAACTTCCAGACAAAATTGAAACTATTTCTTACGCACAAATGGGAACAACTCAAAGGAAGCTATATTTTGCTGAGCTTATGAAACTTAATGAAGAGTTTAATAACGAAATAAAAGAGAATGGTTATGACAAAAGCCAAATAAAAATTTTATCAATGCTCACAAGGCTTAGACAAATATGTTGCGATCCTTCACTTTACTTTGATAACTACAAAGGTGGCAGTGCTAAGCTTGATTTATGTATGGAAATTTTAACAAATTGCATAGAAAACGGACATAAAGTATTAATATTTTCGCAATTTACATCTATGCTCAATATAATTGAACATCAATTGAAATCAAATTTTATAGATTATTACATGCTTACTGGAACAACTAAAAGCATAAAAAGGCTAGAGATGGCAAATAGTTTTAACAAAGACAATATACCTGTATTCCTGATTTCATTAAAGGCAGGAGGAACAGGACTTAATTTAACAGGTGCTGATATTGTAATACACTTTGACCCATGGTGGAATATAAGCGCTCAAAACCAAGCAACTGATAGAACTCACCGCATAGGTCAAAATAATAAAGTACAGGTATTTAAGCTTATTGCAAAAGATACAATAGAAGAAAAAATAGAAAAACTTCAGCAAAGCAAAAAAAACTTAGCAGATTCTGTTATCAAAAAAGGAGAAATTTTAATTAATTCCCTTTCAAAAGAAGAAATCAACAACTTGTTTAATATATAAAATTCAGTTACTATCTATGTAGGGGCGCATTGCATGCGTCCTGCGGATGTTAGTTTATTTTTTTACTACCCTTTTTATCTGCATACATTAAAGAATCAATTTGTATTAGAAAATCTTTCACTTTCATATGAGAATTGTAATCATAAACGACATAACCCATACTAAAATATATATTATATGGCCGTCCATTATTATCATTAAACTTTTCTATATCACTATTAATTCTGTTAACAACCTCCTCTAATTCAATTATATTTGATATATCTAATATAACAACAAACTCATCTCCTCCAAATCGTGCTATAAAATCATTTGTTCTTAAACTATTCCTAAGAACAGTTGCAAAACTTTGCAATGCATTATCTCCTATATCATGACCATAGGTATCATTAATATATTTGAAATTATCTAAATCAAACATAATAGCTGAAAAAGTTTTATTTTCACTACTGTTGTTAATTTTTTCTTTCAAGTAAATTTCAAGTTTTTTACGATTATATATGCCTGTCAAGCCATCAATAAAAACACTATCATTTTGTATATATAAAAATACTATCAATAAAGATAACGCAACACTGTTAAGCATTAAAGATACTTCATAAAAAGCAATTTGCAAAATGATAGATATAAATGGAGGTATTGCAAAAAATATAAGAGAGAAATAATGTTTTTTCTCTATTCTTTTTTGATTTATTACAATTATTGCAAATGTAACAATAACTAAACTAATTAAAATTACTGCTGCTATAAGATAAAATTGACCTCTATGAAAAATATTATCTTCATCGATAAAATAAAACCACCCATGAAATTGAGCTACAACTACCATAAAGATATGTACCGCATTTATAGGTATCAACATATAAAATATCTCTTTTGTTTTTTCAACTTCTTGAAACACTTCATAATGGACATATAATAACCAAAGTGAAGGTAAAATAGGGTTAACCATAAACATCACAAAGTTTCCAATGCTATTAAGAACTGGATATATAGCTACAGCATCGCCATCAAGCCTACTAAGTATATCTACTATTAATAATATAATAGTAATATATAACATCAGCATATAAAGCTTATACTGTAAATTTTCATCTTCATTTTCATTACGTTTTGAAGAATAAAATCCAATACTAGTCAATATAGCAATAGAATAAATATTTATTATAATATTAGATATTAAATTCATTATACCCAACTCCTTTTTAAGGTGTTTTTTAGGAATATATTATTTATTATTGAAATATATAAATATTATTATATCATAAATGCTACTCATTTCAACTATTTACAAATAATTACAAGTATTCAAAATTACTCAAAAATACTCAAAAATATTCAAAAATATTCGATAATAAATTATATAACAATAACATATACTATTGTTCATTAATGTTTAGGAGAAAAAGTAATGTCAATGATGAGTAAAAAAATGCATGATAAATTTAACTTGTTCGATTATGTAATTTAGTCACTGAAAAATTTTTTAAAAGATATATAATCAATATTCGATTGCTAATTACATGGAGGTTTTATGAAAAATAAAAAAAATTATTATATTAAAACAAATAGAATATTTAATACATTTAGGCAATACGGATGGATTATTACTGTTCTTGTGGCTATAGGTGGTTTATGGGAACCTAAGTTAGGATTAATAGTTGTATTTATCATGGCAGGTTTAATCGCAACATCATTCTTTGGAGGAAGATACTGGTGTGGCAACATATGTCCTCACGGGAGTTTGTTTGATAAAATTATTTTGCCTATTAGTGCAAATAAAAAAATCCCTGATTTTATAAAATCAAAAACATTCATCATTGCATTTTTTCTATTTTTTATGTTCAATTTTATAAGAAAAATTATAACAATATCTCAACATTGGGGAACTTATGATATTTTTGATAAAGTTGGGGCTTTGTTCTCAAATACTTATCTAATGGTTTTAATTGTAGGAGGAGCCTTAGCTATATTTGTAAATTCCAGAACCTGGTGCCAATTTTGTCCTATGGGCACAATGCAAAAAATTTCGCATGCTTTTGGCAAATTTTTAGGTGTTGCTAAAAAAACAGAAAAAAAAGTAACAATATCTAATAAAGATAAGTGTCTTAATTGTGGTAAGTGCTCTAAAGTTTGTCCATTTCAGTTGACTCCATATTTAGAGTTTTCTGATAAAAATCAATTTGACAACGTAAATTGCATTAAATGTAATACCTGTGTTGAAAACTGCCCAGTTAAAATTCTGTCTCTTGAAAAGGAAAAGCTAGCCTCTTAAAAATTTTCCATTATTGTCAACTATCTAAATTTAACTTGAGAAAGGACCTTTTAGAAACCTCAATATTTCTAAAAGGTCCTTAATTTATTAATTCTACATAAAATCTGAAAACCATGTCAAAGAAAATGCCTTGATTACAATAAATCTACATGTTATAATTTAAAACTGTATATAAAGTAATAAGTGTAGTTGCAAGTATTATTAAATAGATTCAATTAGAAAGGAAAAAATATGTTTAATGTATATAATGTAACTAAAAAATATGGTAAGGTTATTGCTAACAATAATATAAGCTTTAGTATTAGTGATGGACAGATAGCAGTTCTTCTAGGACCTAATGGTGCTGGTAAATCAACTATTATAAAATGTATAGCAGGACTTTTAAGATTTAAAGGTGGTATAGACATATGTAACTATAACAATAAATCTATCCAAGCTAAAAAACTATTAGGTTATATACCTGAAATGCCTGCTGTTTATAATTTATTAACTGTTGGTGAACATCTAGAATTTATTGCTAGAGCATATGGTTTAGAGAATTGGAATGATTATGCTGATGAATTACTAAAAAGATTTGAACTTATGGATAAAAAAAACAAATTAGGTAAAGAATTATCAAAAGGTATGCAGCAAAAGTTAAGTATTTGCTGTGCCATTCTTCCTAAACCTAAAGTTATTATATTTGATGAACCAATGGTTGGTCTTGACCCTCATGCAATTAAAGAATTAAAAAAAATGTTTGTAGAATTAAAAGACGAAGGCACTTCAATTTTAATAAGCACACATATGCTTAACAGTGTAGAAAACTATTGGGATATTGCATACATTATGATGAATGGCTCAATTGAAGCAATTAAGCACAATAACACAGTAGAAGACAATGAAAAAAGTTTAGAGGAACTTTTCTTTGAAATTACTGAAAAGAAAGGTGATAGTCAATGAAAGGATTAAAATATCTTCTGTTTACTACTTTTAAAAACTTTTTAAAGGAACTTTTAAAAAATCCAGCAAAATTAATTTCAGTAATTATATTTATTGCTTTAATTGTATTGGTTATATTTTCAGCATCCTTTAATGATAAATTACCATCTCATACTACAAGGAATATCGAAGAATTATATGGAATTGTATTTGCTTTATACTCTTATGTTTTTATTGCTACATGTATGAATGGCTTATCATCAGGAGCAAGTTTTTATTCTATGGCAGACGTAAGCATTTTATTTTCAACACCTATATCAAATAAGAAAATTTTGATTTATGGTCTCATAAAACAAATGAGTACATCTTTATTTGTTGGATTTTTTCTGATTTTTCAATATGCATGGCTAAATAGTACTTATGGTCTTTCCTTTGGGGGACTTCTAGGAATTTTACTTGGTTATTGTTTTATTATGTTTTGTTCTCAACTTAGTGCTATGGTTATATATTCATTATCAAGTAATGATGAAAATCTTAAAAGGAAAATAAAATTATCATTAATAGGAATAACTTCTTTAGTAATATTTTATGTGTTTTATAAAACTATAAGTAATTCTCAAGATATGCTTAATACAGCTGTTGAAGCTATAAATTCATTCTGGATAAACTTTATACCAATTATAGGGTGGATTAGAATGGCTGTAATAGGTATTCTTAAAACCAATTATTATTATATATTAATTGGTTTTAGCTTAACTTTGCTTTATATTTTTATAATTGTATATTTAATTACAAAAACTCGTTCTGATTTTTATGAAGATGTTTTACTAGCCACAGAAGTATCACATAGTGCAATAATAGCTAAAAAAGAAGGTAATGTATTAGATACAAGGAAGAATATAAAAATAGGTAAATTAGGTATAAATAAAGGGAAGGGAGCTAATGTTTTTTTGTATAAGCATTTGCTTGAAAACAGACGTTCTGGTCTACTTTTAATAGATAAAACATCATTAATGTTTATAGTCATATGTATTGTATATGCATTAATTACTAACAACATGTTTTCTGAATACAGTATATTGTCTATATTTATATTTGTAACTTATATGCAAATATTTTCTTTGTCAAATGGAAGATGGATTCGAGAACTTAGAATGCATTATGTATATATGATACCTATAAAACCATTTTTAAAGTTAATAAAAATATCCTTAGAAAATATATTGAAGATAACTATAGAAGCTACTATTTTATTTATTGCTATAGGAATGATACTTGGTTTATCTCCAATAGAAGTAATAGGATGTATATTTGCCAGAATAGGCTTTGGAATATTATTTATGTCGGGAAATATATTGACACAAAGACTGTTAGGATCCCTTTTCAATAAAGTTATTATTATGTTTTTGTATATTTTAATAATGATTTTACTAGCTGCTCCTGGAATAGTAATTGGTGTTATTACGTCTTCTTCAATTTCTATATTACCACCTATTATTGTAGGGTTATTTATTACTTTTATATGGAATATATTTATTTCATCATTAGTAATATATTTTTGCAGAGATATACTTAATTATGCGGAATTAAATGATAGATAAAAGAGTAGGTTTTAATTCCTACTCTTAATTTTGCTTATTTTATTGTACTTAGTTTAATGTTTTAATTACTTGCTTTTTTTGCGCTTAATATGCACAGCCATCCCAATACCTATAGCTGCTAAAGCTACAGTTGCTGCTGCAACAGGAACAGCACTTCCAAAACTATCATCTTTCGATTCTTCTAATTCTTCTGACTCTTTTGACTCTTTTGATTCACTTATTACGAATTCTGATGGTGCTGTCTCATATAAAAGCATAAACAAATTATAAAGCATCTCTGTACTATCTGACCTTTGTATGTTTTCTTTAGGATTTAGTGTTCCTATTCCATCTATTAAACCTTCGCGTACTGCCAAAGCAATGTCCTTTTTAGCCCAATCGCTTATTTGATCCTTATCAATAAAGTTAATATAATTATCTAAATTTTCTGGATATGTATAACCTTTTTTTTCAGCCAAGGTCCTTGCACATAATGCAATTACTTCTTCCTTAGAAATATTCAAGTCTCCTCTAAATGTACCATCATCATATCCCTCAACAATTTTATCTTTTTCTGCTGATGCTACCATAGCATAATATCTACTGTCCTTGTTTACATCTATAAAACTTGTATCAACATCTCTGTCTAATGCAAAGAACATTCTTACAAGGGCTTCCGTAAAATCATATCTTGTTAGACTATCAATTGGCTTAAACAAATTATTATCTAAGTCAAAATATCCTTTTGATACCATAAACATTATAGCTTGTTTTTGATTGTCATTTAAATTATCTATATCATTTATTTTTATATCATTTTCTAATATTTCATATTTTCCAGAATATTTAGTTGAAAATTCTATTGCACTGTTAGCTTTATCATATTGTCCTCCCCAGTTGTCATTTCCTCCGTTATAACTTACGAGCACAGTTGCTATTTCACTTTGAGCAGGAAGGAAAAAGCCTATCGCAGAATACAATTTTTCAACGATTATCCCCTTTTCATCTGCAAATGTTATGTTATATTTATTATTCTCTATGTTTTCAATCTGAATATTTACTGAGCCATATTGCTCTATTAAGGATTTTAAATTTTCTGATGTTATATTTATACCATGACTGTTATTTCCTAACAAAATTTTTATAGAGTCAACATTGTCCAATTTTTCCATAACACTCTTATCTAATATAATTTGAAGTGGCTTACCATAATCAATTCCTGTTCCATCTATTCTTATAATTATTTTCAAATCCTTATTTAGACTTATATTTTTATTTGAAAGATTTTTTTCAAACTCAGTTTTAGCTTTATTTGCAGAAGAAACTGAATTTTCAATGTCTTTGTCAGTAATTATTATTTTATTTTCCTTTGAATTTACTATATTCTTTGAAACATTAGTTACTGCATTTTCTATAAATGTAGCTATTTCAGATTTTCCTACATCATTTACCGTAAGGCCGTCCACATTGTCAATAACCTTATTCAAATACTGTGTGTATTCTGCTGTATCTGTAAAATCCGAAGTTTCGCTATAATCTATGGAAACATTAGGATTTGAATTCATTTCTTTAACATAATCATCAAGTGCTTCATTAGTCATTACTTCATTTAAAGGTTTATCAACCTTAAAAGTTCTTTCATTTTCTGACCTTATTTCTTTTACAACAGCGCCCTTGTTATTTCCATCAGATAAAGTAATAACAACATAGTATACTCCATCTGACAACTTATAAATTGATGTTATTTTTCCCCCTAAGCTTTCTGCTATTAGTTTTGCGATTTTTTCAACTTCATCTTGTGTAAAGTCATCAGTAACATTTGTATAATTATATTTAGGTCCAATATTATCAAGACTATCCATTAAGCCTTCTACATCGTTTATTTCCCAACTAAGATAGATATACGAACCTGCATGAATTACATCTCTTTTTTCTGAAAATATATTTTTAAAATCAAGTACAGTTTTAGGATAAACACTATTTAAATCAGCATTTCCTTCATCAGCACTTGCTCCTTCAACTTCAATAATATCTGTTATCAATTCTCCTTCTTTCATTAACTCATATTCATAGTAAACTTTGTCATCTAATTCCCATGAATCTCCTATGCGCTTTCCATAACCAACAAGTTCCTTAAGAGTTGCTTTTTCCTTTATGCTTGTACCATCAAACTCTGAAACACTTATATAATAATATTCATCTGTCCCATATTCGCCTGCTCCAGTCATATAGCCGCCATCTTCGATTAAATATACCTTACCATCATTTCCTTGACTAAAAGTTCTACCTTCACTACTTTGTTCATGAGCACCATTAGATTCATGTTCCATTTCAAATGATTTTACAGCATTAGTTCCATCAAAATACCATAATTCCTCTATACACTTTGTTCGTCCATAATCAGAACTATAATCAATATAAAAAAGGTACAATTCATGATTACCATCTGCATTAAAATCTATTAGTTCTGCATATGCAAGTCCTGAACAATCATTTTCACCAGCAGTGGTTTCTTTGCATATTCCATACTCTTCTACTATATCATTTAAAACATTTAAATATTCTTTTCCCATCTTAGGTTTAATAGAAATTCTTTCTTCAGCATTCATATTAACTGCAAATGTAGTACTAATCATTATAAATGTTACTAATAGTAATATTATTTTTTTAAATATTATCTTTTTTATTTTCATTCATATAATCCTCTCGCGAATTTATTTATATAAAAAACATTGATACTCCCGCTAAAATTAATATAACAGGATTAATTAAGGACTCCATTGAAAGTGGATTTATATTTAACTTATAAAGTCCTGTCAAAAAATACTTAGAAGGAAAAAGATATGATAATTTATCTATATTACCTCCTAAATATTCTGTATTAAATAAGAATCCAGAAAAAATAAAATTACCAAATAATATCAAAGGTAAAATAATATGAATTATTTTTCGTATATAGTTAAACTTTGAAGTAAAACTGCATAGTCCTCCAATAAATATGATAATTGACAAAAACATTATTAAAATTGAATATAATGAAAATTCATTTATATCTATAAAACATAACAAAATAAATAATGAAACAAATATGTACAATATGCTTATAATTGACAAAGCTATTATATAGTACAACTTTATTCTATAAATACTTCTTTTAGTTGATTTATAAAAATTAAAAAGTTTATTATTTCTATTAAAATTAAAAGTATAAATTAACAAATTACTAGACATCATACATAGTGATAATGCTAAACAAGCAAAAACTATTTTAGTATTTTCAGGATTACTTTTAATTGAATATCGGCTCCCTTTATTTGAAAATAATTCAAATTCCATTATATCTCCGTCTTTTAAATAATTCGACGTACTTTCTATTAAATAATTTCTTGTTTCATCATCATATGAAATTAAATTACTCTCAAATAAAAAATTATCTGCATAATAAGGTGTAATAACCTGTATTAATGTAGAACAAATAACTTCATCTATTATTGCACTTAAATAAGAAGCTGAAGATTCCATTTTAACTATAATTTTTTTAAAGTTTCGTGATTGCAATTTTTCATCTATATCACTTGGTATAACATAACCTAAATGTAATTTATTCGAAGCAACATCTCTTTCCAACTCATTTATACTATTTAAATCATAAAAACAATATTTAATATTATTATCTTGTCCGATAATTTTAATTATTCTATTTGATACCGAAGATTTATTGCTATAAGCAATGCCAACATTAATATTATTATAATCATTTTCCGGTATCAAGCTGCATAATAACAAAATAATAAAAGGTATGATAGTTATAGCAATAATATAGCGTTTAGAAGATAGTATCTGCTTAATAAATGTGTAAATGGCGGTAATAAAAAAATTCAAATATATATCCTCCTACATTACTCAAACAACTTTTTGGAGCTTTTAATTACTATTGCCATCATAAATATCGGTAACATAACAGATAAAATTAATATTTCTGCCATAGTATTTAATGGTAAAATGCCCGATAATAACCATACACAATAATGATTTAAAGTAAAAAACTTTAATTTATCAAATAATTCAGGCAAAAATGCAGACGGTATAAATCCCCCTGATATAAAAGTCATTATTAAAGTAACTACTAAAATAAACATATAACATGAATTTTTTTCTGTAAAAAACAAACTACACATAAGAGAAAATAAAGAAATTATCATATTACAATTCAGTAGTAATAAAAAATCTTCTAAATTAAAACTAAAACTAAATGTACCGTTACTAATAACTGCTATAACAGCGAATATCAAAAAAAACAAAACTAAATTTATCAAAAGAATATATAATATCTTAGCTAAAATAATCTTCTTATAAGACAATTTACTACTTTTTATCTTAAGGACCATTGATTGCTTCAACATTTCATGTATGTTGGAAACATGCAAAACGGAATAAAGTAACATCTGCATTACTATAAATGATAAAAGATAATATTCCTGTAAAGAATGTATTCCTGAAGGCGAAACATTATGTACGTCAAGAAGCGCCTTCCGGCCAAGAACAACCTTGTAAAAATACATATTAATTCCTGTAAGGCCCTTATTATATATTTCATCCGAAACACTTTTTTCATTTCTAATATAATTCAATGTTGCATATATTCCTACTTGCGATGAAGATATGTATTTGGCGGCACCCTTTAATATCTCTTCAAAAGCTGCTGCTTCCAATGAGGAAAGCCTACCTATATAAGCAGTAAATGGGTCATTCTTACCGTATATTATATTATTTAAAAAATTATCAGGAATAATAATAATTGCATCATATATAGATTCTTTTAGCTTGATTTTTGCTGTTTCAATTGTATCATATGAAAAATCAAAATTCTTAGAAAATGTATTGTCTGAAATAATGTAACCTAACAAAATTTCAGTCATAGGATTTGTATCTTCATTTACAACAACAACATTAATTTTCTTATAATTAGGTTCTTGTATTTTTGATGAATTCATAATATAAATACCGATTATCATTGAAAATACAATCAAAAAAAACAAGGCTTTTATATACTTATAATAAAAACCCTTAATATCAAGGTACACTGATGTAATTATAAATTTCATAATTTCTCCATCCTACCTTATTTTTTTATTAACTCTACAAGTAAATGTTCAATGTTTGCTGTATTATTTTGAAATAGTTGTTTTGGCTCCTCATAAAGAGAAGCACAACCACTTTTTAAAACCAACAGCTTATCACAAAGAGCTTCTATTTCAGTAGAGCTGTGAGTACTTATTATAATACCAATCCCGATTGATTTTAGTAACTTTAAATAATCTATTATTTCATTTCTATATATAATATCTAAACTATTACATGGTTCATCTAAAACCAAATAATTTGGATGATGGCATAATGATATTGCTAAGCTTACTCTTTTTTTCATACCTCCAGACAATATGTTAACTTTCTTACATGAGAACCCTTTTAAATCTAACATACTTTCAATTGAATCTTCTGTAAAAATCAATTTATTATCTAACCCATATGCGGCATACCAAAATTTCAAGTTGTCCATAACAGTAAGTTCTTCAAACAGTATATTATCTTGAGGAACATATCCTATCCGATTATGTTCAGTATTTATTATATTACCTTTATCCGGGTCAATTGCTCCTGCTATAATAGATAAAAGTGTAGACTTTCCTGAGCCATTTGAACCGACTATACAAATACATTCGCTAGGTGTAAGTGTAAAATTTACATCTCTTAATATTTCTACTTTCCCATATTTCTTGCATATATTTTTAACTTCTAACAAAATATCATCCTACCCATCATCCTATTAATTTATCATAAATTATTACTTAAAAACCATAATAAAGGTTACCAAATATAAATTCTAACTTTGTTTCAAATTCATCAAATAAATATTCTATATCCATGTCGCTCATTTCATTTAGATATTCAACATTATTATATTTGACTTTGTCAACTGATTTTATATCTTTACTTTTTAAATATCCTGCGAGATTAATTTCGTAAAAATCATAGTTATAAAAACCAAAGCTTAAATTATCAAAATTTAGAGTATCCTTGCCATTGTAATTTCCTCGCAATTTAATGTTAAATCCTTCATCTTCGTAATATGGTGTAAATTTAATAGCTCCAATGTATTCTTTTGTGGATTTATCATATTCTTCATTTAAGCCAACTGTAATTTGTCTATCCTGAGATTCAACAACTCTGAAATTGGTATTCCTTTTATTTATTTTTCCATCATTTGAATTATTTATATCATAACTAATCATGATAATCTCATTATTTGAGGATAATTTCAAATTATAATCTGAGTTGACATAATCCTTTTCATAACCATATTGACTCGTTAAATTTATTCCAATAGTTTCATATGGATTTGATAATGTTGATTCTATAAGCATTTTTTCAACTTTTTTTCCGTCATTAACAGATATAGTAACATCTATATCATTAATTTCAACGTAATTATCTGAATTTCCAGAATTATTTAACACTTCTTTATATTCATCAATTATCAGTTGTGCATTTTCTTCAGCTTCTTCAAAAGTTAAATAATACATTTCATCTAAATATATAGAATAAGTTATTAAGTTTTTTATATTTTCATCATCAAGAAGTACTACAGCTCTATTACTGAATGCATCATATAAATCATCACCTTTTATAGTAGCAGTAAAAGTATCATTTGAAGAATTAGAATTTTTTGATTTCTCAAAATTTAATAAGTTTATAACATCTTTTGAAAATTTCTTATATGTATCTTCAATAACTGACTTACTTTCTATTGATGCTTTTAACATTTTAGATTGTAAAATACTACCAACTCTTATATAATAATAATAACTATCCACATCATCATAATTAATTTCAGCATTGGAATCAACTCCAATTGGATTATCATGCAATGAAGGCAAATTAATAATATAACCATCTTTCGAAGCATTAAAATCAACCTTTAAAATATCAAACTCATCTTCTGAAATATTCATGCTAAGATTCATAATATTTTCTTTCATGTCATTTTGTAAGTTAAATTTAACTCCATATCCCGATAACATACTGCTAACATAATCATCTGAAAAATCAGTAATATTTAACGATAATTCCTTTTCTGATGCATTGTCACCATTTAATAATAAAGAAACGATTCCAGGAATTTCATTGTATTCTTTACTGTCATTACTTATAGCTTGATAAGAATTTATAATTGCACTTTTTGCATACTTATCAGGAAATATTGTTTTAGCAAGTACATTAAAAGAAAATAATCCGATAAATGCTATTATAGCAATTATAATAACAAATTTCGGAATCTTAACTTTCTTTTTTGCAGATTCAGTTTTTTCTTCAATTTCTTTTTCTTTGTAAAATTCGTTTTTAGAACCACACTTACTGCAAAATTTTATGGTCTCTTTTATTTCTGCATTGCAGTTACTACATTTTAATTCTTTTTTACTTTTTTCCCCACTCATTATGATCCTCTCCTTTGTCTTAGTAAAATCCATTAAATTTTAGCATGTAGCACCATTATTGTCAATATTCTATAAATTTATATTATTTATTCTATATATTGACAAAACTAAACAATTATAATAAAATTTATATTAATAACTAATCATTATAACATTATAGGGAAGGTGTAAAATGGCTATTTTTGATAAAATAAGTAAAACTATAACTAGTACAAGTAAAGATGTTGCTAAAAAAACTAAAGATTTAACAGAAACTGCTAAACTTAATTCTTTAATTAATTCAGAACAAAAAAAAATAGAAGAAATTCATTTGCAAATTGGCAAAATTTATTATAATGAATATAAGGATACTGCTCTACAAAATCTATTGCCTTTTTGTAATGAAGTAGATGATTCTTACGAAAAAATCGAAGCATATGAGGCACAAATCATTGAAATAAAGGGTATAATTCCATGTCCCAACTGTGGTGAAGAATTGTCAAACGAATCTTCTTTCTGTAGCAAATGTGGAACTAACGTAAAAGGTTATATAGAAGAACAAAAATCTAAAACATTAAATACGCCGAAATGTCCTAATTGTCAAACTGAAATATCTGAAGAAATGGATTTTTGCACAGAATGTGGTTCTAGTTTAAAAGAAAATATACAATGCTCACAAATTGAAGATGAGCAGCAAGACACGCAAGATAAAGCCACATGTCCTAATTGTCAGACTGAAGTCTCTGAAGATATGGATTTTTGTACAGAATGTGGAACTAAACTTAAATAAAACTTAAGCTGTCTCAAAATAGAAATACATTCTATAAGAGACAGCTTCATTTTATTCTGATATTATTTTTGAAACTCATCATAAATTTCACATACACCTTTTGTTGCAGAAATATCTTCATTTATAATATCAAAATTACATAAATGTTTCTGAATTTCATTCATATATGCAGAAACCATGTAGGTGCTATGTTGAAAAACCCCACCTTTTATTCCAATGGTTACTTTTCCTCTAAAATCCTTCTTCCTGTATGCAACGCAAGTCAAATCTGCAAGATACTTTCCGGCATTCTCAAGTAAATTGATTGCGTATAAATCTCCTTTTAATGAAAAATCTACAATTATTGGGAACATTCCTGCTATTGTGTTTTTTTCATTACTATATATAAAATTCATTATATCCGAGCGCGAAGATCCTCCTATTTTTTCAAGCATAGCTTTGCTTAAACTATCATAAGAAATATTTCTGTCATACTTATTTACTATGTTCTTAAAAACCTCTATTACAGTATAATATCCACTACCTTCATCGCCTAATATATGGCTCCATCCTCCTACAATTTCACCTTCCCCAGATTTCTGAACAAAACAAGATGATCCTGTACCTGCTATAACAAGCATTCCATCTTTACTCCCTAAATATGCTTTACATGCTAATTCAGCATCGTTTAACACTATTGTTTCAATAGTAAAAATACTTTCAACTTCCTTTTTAATTTTCTTTACATAATTACCTGTTTCAACAGCCGCCATACCAATAACGATGAGCTGACAATTATTTCTACCAAATTCACTGGTACAGTCATCTATTAATGTTACAATAGTTTTTAAGGTTTTATCTAAATTTACTGCAGGATTACCAAATCCTCCTATCTTTCTGTAAATAGGATTATAATCCAATCCATATGCTATAATCTCAGTTTTAGTACCACCTGCATCAATTCCTATTAAATATTTCATAAGAATTTCACACCTTCTTTCTATCTATTCAAATTATATTCTTACTATTACATTGCATGTTTTTTTGTAGTATTGTGTGGGAATTAAATTTCCTTTAATACTCTTACCATCTATTATTATTTCAGTATTACCCGTACATGCATTTTCCACATCAATAATATACATACAACCTCTGAATAACCTTTGGATTTTATATGATTTAATTTCATCAGGAAGACAAGGTTTTATCATAAGTCCATCATAATCAGGATATATGCCGAGTATAGCCTGACTAATGTTTACAAAAGACCATGCAGCAGTCCCTGTAAGCCAGCTGTTTTTTGCCTCACCCAATGAAAATCCTCCCCGTCCTCCGATAGTT
Source organism: Sedimentibacter sp. MB31-C6 (assembly GCF_035934735.1). NCBI lineage: Bacteria > Bacillati > Bacillota > Tissierellia > Sedimentibacter > Sedimentibacter sp. MB31-C6. Next base: position 2,455,544 of record NZ_CP142396.1, on the reverse strand, counting down.
TGGCTGTATACATAAGGTTCAGTTTTGTGTATTTCGCTAAAATTTTCAGTATATGAAGGACATATTCGACGATAGATATCAAATGCATTATTACCTCTCCCAAGTATTGTTTCCGCTATACTTATCCAAGGATTATTATGGCAGAAAACCGAACCATTTTCCTTATATCCTGGCGGATAACTAGTGATTTCGCCAAGTTCCTTATGATATTTTGTATAGCAGGGATAAAGTAATTCAACACCGAAATCATTAAGTAGAATATCTCGAACTGAATTAAGAGCTTTTTCAGCATATCCATTTTCAATACCTATTCCAGCCATTACACACATTCCCTGTGGCTCTATATATATTTTGCCCTCGTTACACTCTTTACTGCCTACCTTTTCACCAAAGGCATCATATGCTCTTAAAAACCAATTTTCGTCCCAACCACTCTTGTAAATTGACTCTTCCATAGACTTAACATAGTCAATTATTTCTAAAGCTTCTTCTGAATCTCCAAAGAGCCTGCATAACTCTGCGTATTCTTTGCCATACTTAACAAACATTCCTGCAATAAAAACACTTTCTGCAATATTACTTTCATGGTTTGAAGTTGTTTGGAAACTTTCTCCCGGTTCAATGGAGAAAGTATTTAAATTAAGACAGTCATTCCAATCGGCCCTTCCTATTAGAGGAAGACCATGAGGTCCTAAATGTTTAATTGTGTATTGAATACTTCTTCTCAAATGAACAAACAATGATTTTTCACTGCCTAATTTATTATCAAAGGGAACCATTTCATTTAGTATATCACTGTCCCCTGTTTCTTTTATATAAGCAACAGTACAAGCAATCAACCATAGAGGATCATCATTAAATCCTGAGCCTATATTATTATTTCCCAACTTGGTAAGTGGCTGATATTGATGATATGTACTTCCATCTTCAAATTGAATTGAAGCAATATCCAGAATTCTCTCACGAGCTCTTTCTGGTATCATGTGAACAAAACCTAATATATCTTGGCAACTGTCTCTAAAACCCATTCCTCTTCCAGTGCCACTTTCAAAATAACTTGCACTTCTGCTTAAATTAAATGTGACCATGCATTGATATTGATTCCATATATTTACCATCCTATTAATTTTTTCATTAGAGCTTTCAATCTGAAATCTGGAAAGAAGCTTATCCCAATATCCTTTTAGTTTAACTAATTCACTATTAATTGAATATTCTGTTTTGAATTTTTCTAATACCCTTTTAGCTTCAGTTTTATTAATGATATTTTTACCTTCCCATTTATTATCCCAACCATTCTGTGCATAGCCCAAAACAAATATTAAATTCTTTCTTTCTCCAGGTTCTAGTAATATATTAATCTGATGGCTTCCGATAGGATGCCAACCATGTGCTATAGAATTTTTACTGTTACCTTCTTCAACCACTATAGGATTATCAAATCCTCTTAAATTGCCTAGGAAATAATCTCTGCTAGTGTCAAATCCAGACACTTCCTTATTTACTCCAAAATATGCATAATGATTTCTCCGTTCCCTATACTCACTTTTATGATAAATCACTTCACCATCTACTTCTACTTCGCCAATATTTAAATTACGCTGAAAGTTTTGACTATCATCTACTGCATCCCATAAGCACCACTCTACAAAGCTATGAAGTTTAACTTTTTTGTGTAATAAAGACTTATTAGTTAACGTCATACTATGTATTTCACAATTTTCACCTAAGGGAACAAAGCACGTCAATTTACTTTTAATACCTTCTTTTTCGCTTTCAATAATCGTATATCCAAGCCCATGACGGCAGACATATTTATCAAGAGGAGTTCTGCAAGGAAGAAAGCCTGGATTCCAAGCTGCTTTATTTTCTTCTTTTATATAATAATACCTCCCACCAATATCAGCTGGGACATTATTATAGCGAAAACGCGTCAAACGTTGCAGCCTTGCATCTCCATAAAAGCAGTATCCTCCTAGAGTATTAGAAATTAAACCAAAAAAATTCTGGCTTCCTAAATAATTAATCCATGGAAGAGGTGTCATAGGTGTTGTGATAACGTATTCCTTTTTAGTGTCATCAAAATAACCATATTTCATTTTCTTGCCTCCGAACTATAACGTTTTCGTAACTATTTACTATTTTAATCCATTTTCTAATAAAAATCAATGGAAATTCTAATATTTTGACTAAAAATTGTATAATATTAGAAAAATCAATGATTGACATAGTCAATTTTTAGTCTTATAATGTGTTAAAGACAATGTAATCGTTTTCGTAAAAAGTTATTGGATATAAGGAGCGAAAAGTTGGTAACCATTAAAGATATTTCAAAAAAAAGTGGATATTCCACTTCTACAGTAAGTAAAGCTTTAAACGGCTCATCAGAAATTGGCGAAAATACATCTTCTTTCATTAGAAAAGTAGCTAATGAAATGGGCTATTTTCCAAATGCTGCTGCTAGACTACTTAAAACAAATCACTCTAATAATATTGGAGTATTGTTTATCGATGAAATGCAAAGCGGTCTTGCTCATGAATATTTTTCAGCTGTTTTGAACAGCGTTAAAGATGAAGCAGAACATTTGGGATATGACATTACTTTTATAAGCCGAAACATTGGAAAAATGCATATGAGTTATTATAATCACTGTAAATACCGCAACTGTGATGGTGTTGTTATCGCTTGTGTCGATTTTAATGATCCAGAAGTAGTAGAACTTATCCAAAGCGAAATTCCTACTGTAACTATTGACCATATCTTTAATGATTGCACTGCCATACTGTCAGATAATATTAGCGGTGTAACAGATTTAGTAAAATATATATATGATAATGGACACCGAAAAATCGCCTATATTCATGGCGAAAATACCTCTGTAACCCAAAGACGTCTTTCCGGTTTCTATAAAACTTGTAAGGAGATGGGACTTGAAATTCCTAACAATTACATAAAAGAAGCAAGATATCATGATCCAAAATCAAGCGGGCTAGCAACAAGGGAACTCTTACAACTTTCAGACCCTCCTAGTTGTATTATGTATCCTGATGACTTTTCATTTATAGGAGGCATGAATGAAATTGAAAAGCAAGGTCTAAAAATACCTGATGATATAAGCGTTGCTGGATATGATGGAATTTATCTTTCGCAAGTATTGAGGCCAAAACTTTGCACCTTCAAACAAAATACAGAAGCATTAGGAAAAGAAGCAGCAAATAATATAGTCATGGCAATTACAGAAAAAAAGACATACATTCCTAAGCAAATTTGGATTGAAGGAGAATTATTGACTGGAAAATCGATTAAAAAAATCGATTTCTAAATATTTTGCTTATATTTAAATTGTGAGCAATAAAAAAATAAGGAGGAAATTGTGAAAAAATTTAAAAGTATTATTGCTTTAACTCTTGTACTTATTATGACACTTTCACTTATTGCTTGTGAAAGCAATGAAGTTGTAACCGAACCTGAACCTGAGGATTCAACTGAAGAAGTGCCAGAATCAGAACCTGAAGCTGAACCTGAGGTTGAAACAGAAGCAGGAAAAGTGTTAAATATTTGGGGTTGGAACAATGAATTCCAAGGCTTATTTGAGACATATTTTGAAGGAAAAGGATTAGTTCCTGAAGGTGTTGAGGTAAAATTCACTATAGTACCTAACGATGATAACGCTTACCAAAATGCACTTGATGAAGCTTTGCTTAGTCAAGAAAATGCATCAGATGATGAGAAAATTGATTTATTTTTAATTGAAGCAGATTATGCTTTAAAATATGTTGACACTGATTATACCCTTGATATTGTAAATGATGTAGGATTAACATCTGAGGATATATCAGGACAATACAAATATACTCAAGAGATTGTAACTGACAGCAACGGTTCAATCAAAGCCACCTCTTGGCAAGCAACACCTGGTTTATTTGCATACAGAAGATCCATTGCAAAGGATGTATTGGGCACTGATGACCCTACTGAAGTTCAAGAAGCATTATCTACATGGGATGAGTTTTATAATATAGCTGAAATGTCTTCTGCAAAAGGATATAAAATGCTTTCAGGTTTCGATGATTCTTATCGTACCTTCTCAAACAACGTGTCCGCACCATGGGTAGACAGCGATAATACTATTATAATTGATGATAATATATTAAATTGGATTGAACAAACAAAATCATTCACAGATAAAGGATATAATAACAAAACATCATTATGGGATGATCAATGGGCATCTGATCAAGGCCCTGCAGGAAAAGTTTTTGGTTTCTTCTACTCTACATGGGGAATAAACTTTACATTGCTAGGTAATGCATTGGACACACCTCTTCCTGAAGGTGTTTCTGCAACAGGAGATCCAGCAGCATTTGAAGCAGCAACAACTGGTAACGGTATATTTGGTGATTATGCAGTATGTTATGGTCCACAAAACTATTACTGGGGCGGTAGCTGGCTATGTGCAGCAGCAGGATCAGATAATTTGGATTTAGTTAAGGAAATAATGAAAACAATGACATGTGATAAAGATACATTAACTACTATTACTAAAGATACACAGGATTTCACAAATAATATTGAAGCAATGGAAGCACTTGCAACAGATGATAGTTTTGCATCAGCATTTCTTGGCGGACAAAACCATATTAATCTATTTGCAGAATCTGCCAAAGGTATAGATATGAGCAATATTTCACCTTATGATCAAGGAATGAACGAAGAAATTCAAACTGCCTTCAGAGATTATTTCAATGACACTGTTGATTATGACACTGCACTTGACAACTTCTATACTGCAGTTATAGAAAAATATCCTGAATTAAAAAGACCTGAGTAGTATTAAATAAAGGGGATGTGGTTTATCACTCCCCTTTAATAATATGGAGGTTATATATATGAAGACCTTAACAAAGAAAAATAACAAATCAATAAGTTATGCAAAATGGGGTTATATTTTTTTAATACCTTTTTTTACCATATATATTGTTTTCTCATTAGTTCCTATCGTTTCAACCATTTACTATAGTTTTTTTGAAAATTATATGAGTGGACTCAAACAAATCGGGCCAAGTTTTATAGGTCTAGAAAATTATAAATCAATTCTTTTCGAATCAGATTTGCCAAAATACGCCTTTAACACTCTCTTTATTTGGATAATAGGATTCATTCCACAGATTGTAGTATCTATGACCTTAGCTATATGGTTTACAAATATGAGATTGAAATTGAAATTTACAAGTTTTTTTAAAACTGTTATATATATGCCAAATTTAATTATGGCTGCTGCTTTTGCAATGTTATTTTGGGCATTATTTTCAGATATTGGACCTATTAATAATCTATTAATTGCACTTGGCTATGAGCCTTATAGTTTTATGTTAGAAATTAAAGGAACTAGAGGCCTTATTGCATTAATGAATTTTCTTATGTGGTTTGGTAATACTACGATTTTATTGATGGCTGGTATAATGGGAATTGATTCTTCCATATTTGAAGCAGCTCAAATTGATGGTGCCAACGCTTGGCAAACCTTCTGGCATGTCACTATTCCATCAATAAAACCAATATTAGTCTATGTATTCCTTACATCATTAATAGGTGGCATTCAAATGTTTGATGTTCCTCAAATTTTGACTAACGGAAGTGGTGGACCGAACAGGACATCAATGACCATGATTATGTTTTTGAATAAACATCTTTTTAGTAAAAATTATGGTATGGCAGGTGCTTTATCTGTTATTTTGTTTATAGTAACAGCCATATTAAGCGTTATCATCTATAATAATCTTACAGAAAAGGATTCTAATCTTAGTAATACAAGCATCAAAACAAAAGGGGGTGCAAAATAATGTCAATTCAAAAATTAAACAAAATTGTATGCTACACTATATTGATTTTACTTTCCATCCTGTGTCTCTTTTCATTTTATTTATTAATAGTAAATTCAACAAGGGTGCATTCTCAAATACAAAAGGGTTTTTCTTTTTTATTAGGCGGTAATTTTAAAGCAAATCTAAATAATGTATTGAATAATAAGGATTTACCCGTTATTAAAGGTATTATAAACAGCTTAATAGTTTCAGCTGCTACTGCAGCGTTAGCTACATATTTTTCTGTGTTAACAGCCTTTAGTATTCATACCTATGATTTTAAATACAAAAAACTTGCTTTTACCTTTATTATGATGATAATGATGATACCACCTCAAGTATATGCATTAGGATTTGTACGATGGATGGGAAAATTAAATCTTATGGATTCACTAATACCATTGTTTTTACCTTCTGTTGCCTCCCCTATTGTATTTTATTTTATGTTATCTTATATGCAAAGCAATCTTCCAAAAGCTGTTGTAGAGGCGGCCAGAATGGATGGTGCAAGTGAATTCAGAACTTTTAATCAGATTGTAATACCGATAATGAAGCCAGCCATTGCTGTACAAGCAATATTTACCTTTGTCAGTGCTTGGAATAATTATTTTATCCCATCACTGATAATAAGATCTGCAGAAAATAAAACACTACCCATACTTGTTGCTCAACTCAGAAGTGCAGACTATCTGAAATTTGATATGGGTCAGGTATATATGTTGGTTTTTCTAGCTATTATACCAATAATCATAATATATATAATCCTTTCCAAGTACATTGTTCGAGGTGTAGCTGTTGGAAGTGTAAAGGAATGATAATTTATGAAATACGGATACTTTGACAAAGAAAACAAAGAATATGTTATTACAAGGCCAGATACGCCAAAACCTTGGGTAAATTATCTAGGCTCTCCCCTATATGGTGCAATTATCTCCAATAATGCCGGAGGCTATAGTTTTGCAAAAAGTGGAGCAAAAGGACGTATCCTACGATATAGATTTAATAACGACGATAAACCAGGAAGATATATTTATATGCGAGAAGATTCTACAGGTGATTATTGGTCAGCAAGTTGGCAACCCGTAGGAAAAAACGAAGGATATAAAAGTTGCTGCAGACATGGATTAGGCTATACTTCAATAGAATCTGAGTATCAAGGTATCCTCTCTGAAACCACTTACTTTGTTCCTTTAAATCAAAACTATGAAATTTGGAAACACAGAATTAAAAATATTACAACTAAAGAAAAGAATATTTCAATATTTGGATATGCAGAGTTTACCAATGACAGTGATTATGAGCAGGATAGTGTAAATCTTCAATATTCTCAATTTATTTCAAAAACATATTTTAAAACAAATAAAATTGTGCAATCAATAAATGAAAATTCAAAGGGTTGTCAGTTTAAATCCTTTAGTCTTGTTGGTTCACCTGTAGTATCTTATACTGGTGACAAAAGAAGTTTTATTGGCAATTACGGCTCATATTCAAATCCTAAGTCTGTAGTTGAGGGGAAATGTGAAAATACACTAAATTACAATATAAACAGTTGTGGCGCTCTACATACACAATTACACCTCAATCCAGGGGAAGAAAAGGAAATTCTATTCATATTGGGAATGCAAAATGAAAATGAAGCTGATATAATTATTTCAAAATATAATAATTTTGCATTACAGAAAGATATTGACCTAAAAGAAATCAAAAAGTATTGGCATAATATACTAAAAAGATTCAAGGTTGAAACTCCTGACGAAAATTTCAACAACATGATTAATATATGGAATGCATATCAATGTCTCATTACCTTTACATGGTCAAGAGCAGCATCATTCATTTATTGTGGCCACAGAAATGGATTTGGATACAGAGATACAGTTCAAGATATTCAAGGAGTCATTCACCTCGCACCTAAAATGGCAAAAAAGCAGCTTATATTTATGATTTCAGCTCAGGTTGATAACGGTGGATGTCTTCCACTTGTAAAATACAATCATGCTCCCGGTTATGAAGATACTCCTGATAATTTCTCTTACCGAGCTGATGATGCGTTGTGGCTATTTCCCACTGTTAGAAAATTCATTGCTGAAACAGGTGATTTGAAATTTTTAGATGAGATTGTTCCTTATGCAAACAAAGGAGAAGACACAGTTTATAACCATCTAAAAAAGGCAATTGATTTTTCCATGAACAGATTAGGAACAAATGGCCTTCCTGCTGGATTATATGCTGATTGGAATGACTGTCTAAGATTAGGAGAAAACGGAGAATCCACCTTTGTATCTATGCAATTGTTCTATGCATTAAATATAATAAAGGAATTTGCTAATATAAAAAGGGATTATATTTATGCCAAATATTTATCAGAGCAAAAGATAAATTTATCAAGTAAAATTGATAACCTTTGTTTTGAAGAAGATAGATATATCAGGGGAATCACCGAAAACAATTTAAGGATAGGCTCCAAAAATAATAAGGAAGCAAGTATGTGGCTTAACCCGCAAAGTTGGGCTGTAATCTCAGGTTTAGCAGACAAAAACAAGACAAAAATAATATTGGATAATGTTTATACGAATCTTAATACTCCTTTTGGTGCAAAACTTATGACTCCTCCATACAAAAAACATGGTTTCCCAGGAGCATTGTCAATTGTATATAATCCTTCAACAAAAGAAAATGGAAGCATATTTTTACAGCCTCAAGGATGGCTAATACTTGCTGAAGCGTTGGCTGGTCATGGAAATAGAGCTTTTGAATATTATAAAGAAAGCTCTCCAGCTTATCAAAATGATATAGCAGAAATAAGAGAAATGGAACCTTATGTATATGGTCAATTTACAGAAAGCGTTGAAAGTCCATTTGAGGGACGCTCACATGTTCACTGGCTAACAGGTACAGCCTCTACTGTAATGGTAGGCTGCTTAGAAGGAATCTTAGGCTTACGTCCTGATATTAATGGATTACTGATAGAACCTTCAATTCCCAGCCATTGGAAAAATGTTAAAATCGAAAAAATCTTTAGAGGAAAAAAACTTATTATTAAAATTGAAAACAATGGCAAGGAATGCGTATACAAGGAAGTTTATTTAAATAATATTAAACTGAAAACCAATTATATTTTAGCAAATCAGTTAAAAGAAATTAATGAAATACTATTTATTATGTAAATTCAGGAGGAATGATTATGAGCGGCATTATTTTAAAAGATATCAAAAAAATTTATCCTGGAGGTGTTATAGCTGTCAATAACTTTAATCTAGAAATTGAAGACAAGGAATTTATGGTTTTGGTTGGACCATCAGGATGCGGTAAATCAACGGTGCTAAGAATGATTGCAGGTCTAGAAGAAGTTACTAACGGTGAATTATATATAGATGGACAGTTGATTAATGATATTGCTCCCAAGGATAGAGATATAGCTATGGTTTTTCAAAATTATGCTTTATATCCACATATGACAATTTATAAAAATTTAGCTTTTTCTTTATCTTTAAGAAAAGAACCTAAAAATGTTATTGATAAAAAAGTTAAGGAAACAGCGAAATTACTTGAAATTGAACATTTGCTTAATAGAAAACCAAAAGCTTTATCTGGCGGTCAAAGACAACGTGTAGCCTTGGGTCGCGCAATGGTACGGGAACCAAAAGCTTTTCTATTAGATGAACCTTTATCAAATCTTGATGCGAAACTACGTGCTTCTACAAGAACTGAAATTGCAAAACTTCACAAAAAAGTAGGAACTACCTTTGTCTATGTAACCCATGATCAGACAGAAGCCATGACTATGGCTGACAGAATTGTTGTAATGAAAGATGGTAGTATTCATCAAATAGGCAAACCACAAGAGCTATATGAATCTCCATGTAACATGTTTGTAGCAGGCTTTATTGGTACCCCTCAAATGAACTTTATTGATGCTATATTAGAAAAAAATGAAACAGGATATTATGCACTGGTTGATAATAGTAGGTTTGCATTATCTGAGGTAAAATACAAAAGTAATATTTTAGATGAATATATTGGAAAAAAGATAGTTCTGGGAATACGTTCTGAAAATATCATTGAAGTTAAAGACGATAGCACCCGAAGTGACGTTCTGAATACAACAGTTGAGGTCTATGAGCATATGGGTTCAGAAATTTATGCATATATGGACTATAGTAATCAGAAAATTATTGCCAGATTTAATTCAGAGGCTAGTTCCTCTATGAATGATAACCTAAAAATCACATTCAATCCTGAAAAAATACACATATTTGATAAAGAAACAGAAATATCATTATTAGAATTAAAAAGTCCCCAAAAAATTTAAAACATTTTTTTTGGGGACAGTGAAGTTCTTTAACTATGCCCTTTTTTTCAAAGTTACATTAGGTTCTGATGGTAATTTAAATAATGGAATAAATCTGTCCCATCCAGTAAGTGTCAATATTAAAATTGAAACTACAGCTATTATAGCCATAAAATTATATTTAATAATATCAAAAGTAACAAAATTATATAATGGATACACAGCATTTGCTATTCCTACATAAAATCCAATATATACATGCCACGGAATAAGTTGAGAACCAAAAACACCTAATGCATCTGAAAAAGTTGCATTTCTCAACCTCAACTTATACATATCTTCTTCACTAGCTTCAACATTTTCATCAGTTAGGTCTTTTATTATTGGACCTATTGTAACAATTTGAGCCATCTCATCTGCTAATGCGGCATTTCCTACTATTGATAAGATACCATTTGCAAACATTAATTGTCTTACATTTCTAGCAGTTTTCGCTATAAAGTCTGACAATGGTTTAAAGGCGTGCATTTTTGACATAATACCTCCGAAAGCACCTACCCACATCATCATAACTATTACCCATGATCCTGCATCTGCAAAACCAGTCATCATATAATCTAAAAATTCACGAATTGATGTAACTGTACCTGCAAATAAACCAAATAGCAATGAGGAAATAAGACCAACTCCTAAACAAGCTAAAGTTGGAATACCCTTTATAGCAGTAATTAATACTAATAGTAAAGGGATTACCATAAAAATAGGTACTCCGCTTTTTACCTGATTTAACAATTCAACTGCTGAAGGTCTTTCTACTAACAAATTATCAAAAACTTCCTGAGGAATCTCATTAATTGCATCAGTTGCATTACCAACATCAGCTGGAAAACCTAAGCTTACTAATAAAAAGCATATTGCAGCAATAACCAAACATATAAGTGCCCATGGACCTTGAGTTCTAATTCTATCTATTACTTGTACACCTTGTATTCCTGAACTAACAACAGTAGTGTCAGATATTAAACCAATATTATCTCCAAAACAAGCTCCTGCAGCTATAGCACAAACTGTAATAACAGGGCTTCCACCTACTATATGATTTAGCCATAAAAAAATCGGAGCGCAAGCTGCAAAAGTACCCCAAGAAGTTCCTGTTGCAACCGAAAGAATTGAAGCAATAATAAAAGCCGTTACTGCAACCGTTTTTGCAGATATTCCAAGTCCTAAAGCTAAATTGATTATTGCAGCTCCTACACCTGTTGACATAAAAGCTTCTGCCATAGCATAAGCTAACATTAAGATAAAAAATACTAATTGCATTTCTTTTACATTGTTAACTGCAGAATCAACTAGATCATTAAATTTGATCTTTTCTGTTATAGCAGCAATAATTGCTGCATAAACAACAGAAATCGGTGCTATTTGTAAAATATCAAGTCCTAACGTTCCCAAGTTGCTTGCTATCATTAATCCAGCCATTAGGAATACTGGTGATAACTTTAATAATGATGTCATAAATACCTTCCTCTCAAATTATTATGCAAAATATAATGTATGTTAATTAAATAATTAACAGATAGAATTGTAACATATCTATTTTGTAATTTCAAGCATAATAAATCTTGATATCTGGCTTTATAACTTAGAAAGGGCAACTAAAGCCTGAATTGTAATGGTTCGCCATAAGAATACATATAATATTTTTTGTTCGCAAATTAAAAATCAATACTGTATTTTTTTAATTTATTATACAAACTGCTTCGGTCTATATTTAAAAGTTTAGCTGCAGATGTTTTATTTCCATTTGTTTCTACTAGTGCTTTGATAATGTTTTCTTTTTCTACCTCTGAAGTAATACTATTTAAAGATACACTTTTATTTGCTAATTGCTCCTCTTCAGTTTCATATTTTTTATATATTTTAGATAATAAGAAATCAAAATGTTCTAGTTCTAATGGCCCTGTTCCTGCCATAATACAAGCGCGCTCTAACACATGTTGTAATTCTCTGACATTTCCTACCCATTCATATTCATTAAAAAGTGCATAAACATCTTTTTTTATTTCTGTTATACCTAATCCATAAGAATTATTTATTTTTTCTATAAAGAATTTACTAAGTAATTGAATATCTGCCAAACGTTCTCTTAATGGCGGTAGTTTAATTTCTATTACATTTATTCTATAATACAAGTCTCTTCTAAACAATCCCTTTTCAACTTGTTCCTCTATATTTTGATTAGTACTACAAATAACTCGCACATCAAGTTTAATAGTTTTTAATCCACCTATTCTTTCTATCTCACCTTCCTGCAATACTCTCAAAAGCTTTGATTGCAATGCAAGTGGCATTTCACCAATTTCATCTAACAATAGCGTACCGTTTTTAGCTAGTTCAAATTTACCCATCTTGCCATTTTTATTAGCCCCTGAAAATGAGCCCGGTTCATAACCAAACAGCTCTGATTCAAGAAGATCTTTAGGAATAGCGGCACAATTTATTTTTACAAAATTTTCATTTCTTCTGCTACTCAATTTATGAATGGCATTTGCAAATACTTCCTTTCCAGTACCTGTTTCGCCTGTAATTAAAACTGTTAAATTTGAATTCGCAAATCTTTGAACAGTTCTTTTAACATCCATAATCTTAGCAGAATTTCCAATTACCTGATCTATAGAAAATTTTTGTTTAGAGTATAATTCACATAACTTTTTCTTATACTCCATATTTTCCTTATTGAGATTTTCTATTTGTTTATGCAATTTAGATACTTCATTTAAATTATAGAATGTTGCTGAACTGATTACTCCCAAAAGTATATCATTTTCAAAAATTGGAATTCTATTGCATACTACAGTTTCACCATTTTTCATCGTGAACAATTTACCAATCTCTTCTTTCTTGGTTCTTAGAACACGAGGAATTTCTGAGTTATCTATGATGTCTTGTACATGTTTTCCGAGGAAATCATCCTCCTCTAAGTTTAATAGTTCTTGATAATTTTTGCTTAAAAACATTATCAAACCTTTTTCATCTGTGACAATGGTATAATACATTGATTTTATAGCGTAATATGGCAACTTCTTGTTATATCTCATAATATACTCCTTATCAATTGGTAGCAGAATAATTATAACACATTTTGCATTCTTTTTATATATCATTTTTTTATTATCTATATTGCTTGTATAGATAATAAACCTCCAATCTGCGAAAATGTCAGCTTAGAGGTCAGTATTATAAATATTTTGATAAAACATTAATTTGACTAATTTTTATATTTTTGTCATTTTATTTTGGAAAATTTGTTACTTTGGAGGTAGAACTATAGCTTCTCCGACTAAAACTTCAACATTATTTTGATTTTTACAACTTGTATTTAATAAAACTCTATTTTTATCTTTTAATATCTCTTTCACTTCAACACTTGCCGATATAGTATCTCCAAAATGCACTGGTGACAAAAACTTTAGTGTTTGTGATACATATATTGTTCCTGGACCCGGTAATTGCATGCCTATAACAGCAGATATTAAGGATGCTGATAATATTCCATGAGCAATTCTTTCCTTAAAAAATGTGTCTTTAGCATATTCATTATTAACATGAGCAGGATTTATATCGCCGCTTATTCCTGCAAATAAATATACATCTGTTTCTGTAATTGTCTTTGAATATAATGCTTTTTGCCCCACTATCAAATCATCTATTTTTAATCCAACCATAATTATTTACCTCTATCATTTATTAGTAAACTTTCCTTACAAGGCCTAAAATTTCTCTTGCTTCATCAGGCGTTGCTGCTTCAAGCCCTGCTTCTTCAAGCAATCTTTTTGCTCTAGCAACAAATTGTGCGTTTGATTTTGCTGGAACGCCTTTATGATACATTACATTGTCTTCCATTCCTACACGAAGATGTCCCCCCATTGCAATAGTAGTCATCATTATTGGCATGTGACCGCTTGCTATACCACAAGCTGCCCACGTTGAACCTTCTGGTATTATACTTTTTAAATAAACAAGATTCTCTATAGTACTAGTCATTCCTCCCGGACATCCAAGTACAAATTGAAAATGAAGTGGAGCTTTTAATATGCCTTTTTTTAAATAATATAATGCTTCATAAACCATTCCTGCGTGAAAAATTTCTATTTCAGGTTTAATTTTATGTTCTTGTAATGTTAAACCTAGTTTTTCTAAAAATTGTGGACTGTTTTCAAATATTGTCCTGTGCTGCCAATTTAATGTACCACAATCATAAGAAGCCATTTCTGGAAGTAGCTGCTGAAGAGGGTACATTCTTTCATCATCTTCAAAACCTACACTGCCTGAACTTGTTATATTTATGCAAATGTCACAGTCTTTTTTTGCTCTTATTAACTCCACTGTTTCCTTATATTTATTAAAATCTGTAGAAGGTGTTCCATCGTCATTTCTTACATGTATATGTGCTATTGCTGCACCAGCCTTCCATGATTCATAAACATCATCTGCAATTTCCTGTGGTGTAATTGATAAATTAGGATTCTCCTTTCTAGTTGGCCAAGAACCTGTAATAGCTACAGATATAACTCTTTTGTTACGCAAATCACTCATTATGTTTTCCTCCAATATTTCAATATTTATAACTTTTTTAAAGTCTATATTTATACTTAAGCAATATTTATGCCAGATTTGTTAACTTGCAGATTCACAACAATTAATGATTTGTTCTTTTCAAAACATTATGATACTGTAGATAATTTAATCAATTTTGTAGATTAAATAGATTAAATTATCTACACTTTTTTGCTGAAAAAATTATAAGCTTAGCTAATAGTCAACTTTTTTAATTTGGCATGTTAATTGCTTTTTAATATATCGTGAATTAAATTAAATTATATTGGAGGTATTTAATAATGAAAGTAGCAATTTACGGTTGCGGCGCTATGGGAACTGTTTTAGGCGCATTCTTAACAAAAAATGGACAGGAAGTTGATTTGATTGACAGTTATGTTGATCATGTTAATGCACTGAATAAAAATGGAGCACAAATTGTTGGTTGTGAAAAGCTCACTGTTCCAGTAAAAGCCATAACACCTAATCAAATGGAAGGAAAATATGATATAGTATACTTATTTACAAAACAGACATCAAATGCTGAATCACTTCCACATCTTAAAGAATTTCTTAAAGATGACAGCGTAGTTTGTACATTACAAAATGGAGTTCCAGAATATAGCGTGTCCGATTATATTGGTGGTAACAGAACTGTTGGTGGAACAGTCCTGTGGGGAGCTACTTTTGTAGGTCCTGGTGTTTCTGAAGTTACTCAAAATGTTTCTTGTGGAGATATATTATTTGATATTGGAGAAATTGATGGAAAAATAACGGACAGAATAAAAAAGGTATCTAAAGTACTTGAGCATATGGGTCCCGTAACCATAGTAGAAAATTTAATGGGTGCACGTTGGTCTAAATTAATTTATAACAGTTGTATGAGCGGAATGTCAGCAGTTACAGGTTCAATTTTTGGAGATGTGCTTGACAATCCAAAAGCAAGTGCTTGTTTAAGCTATATTGCAAAAGAAATAGTAGAAATCTGTGATAAGTCAAGTATTAAATTCGAACCTTCAATGGGTATGGATATGAGAGATTTTGGTATAGTTAATACTGAGGAAGATTTTATAAAATCACAAGAATGCTTCAAAAAATTCTACGCAGACAAAAGAACAGCTAAAGCTAGCATGCTACAAGATTTAGAGAAAGGGAAAAAGACTGAAGTTGATATGATAAACGGATTTGTTGTTGAGCAAGGCAAAAAACTTGGAATACCAACCCCTTTCAATGATATTGTAGTAAAAGTAATTAAAGGAATAGAAAACAAGGAACTTCCATTAAGTATGGAAAATCTTAGATTCTTCGAAATACCTAAATTTTAAATTAACAAGAGAAGTTAAAAATATCATTCAAAAAAAAGGAGAAAATATATGAATACTATTGCTGTTATTGGCCTTATTCTATCTGTAGTTGTTCTAATTATAGGTGCGTATAAAGGTCTTGGAGCATTGCCCCTTACTTTGCTTGCTTCACTTGTTGTAATAATTTCTAATGGAATCGATGTGTGGGAAGGCTTTGCCACTCACTATATGCAAGGTTACACTGGAGCTTACTTAAGTTATTTTTTACTATTTGCTAGTTCTAGTTTATATGCAGAGTTAATGAATGTTTCTGGTTGTGCTACTTCTATCGGTTACCAGTTTATCGATTGGTTTGGTAAAAAGAAAGTTCTTCTAGTATGTACATTAATAATAAGTGCACTTACCTATGGAGGTGTTAGCTTATTTGTTGTAGTTTACGCTGTTGCTCCTATTATGTTTTTATTGTTCAAAGAAGCTGATATACCACGTCACCTAACTATGGCTTGTTTGATTACAGGTTCAGCTACTTATACAATGACTACTATGCCAGGATCAACTGCTCTAACAAATGTAATACCAACTCAATATCTTGGTACAACTCTCACAGCTGCACCTATTATGGGAATTATCTGTACGTTAGCTTTATTTTCATTAGCTATGCTTTATATGAACTATTCAGAAAAAAAAGCAAGAAAAAATGGAGAGCATTGGTCATCTCCTGAATTTGCTTTATCAGGAGATTCTAATAAATACGAGATTAAGGATCGAAATTTATTACCATCTATATGGAAATCATTTATTCCTATGATTTCTCTCGTACTTATTATTATAATAGGAAGTCGTTTTGTTAAGAACTCAACCATGCTTGCTACTCTTGCCATGCTAATAGGTGCTTTTCTTACTTTTATAATAAATATTGACAGGTTTAAAGATAAGGACATAAAAGCACTCATAACAAAAGGATTAGAAGGTGGTATTAGTGGCATTGGCGGCTTAGCTGGCGTTGTTGCATTTGGTACTGTTGTTCAAAACTCTGTTGCATATGTTAAGATTGTAGAATGGGTATTAAGTCTCAACCTTAATACATATGTACAAGGTATAGTAGCTACCATGGTTGTTTCTGCAGTTACAGGTTCTTCGTCAGGTGGTCTTAAAATTATGTACAGTTCATTATCAGAGGTTTTCCTAAACTCTGGTGCAAATTTCGAAGTACTTCACAGACTGACAAGTCTCTCAGCAGGAGCATTAGATACACTACCTCATTCACCAGGATTGTTCTTAATGTTTGCAGTACTTGGTCTTAACCATAAAAGTGCTTATAAACATGTATTAGCATGTAGTGTATTAATACCTTTAATTGTTACTTTAGCTGCGACCTTCATGGCTGTTGTACTACTGTAATATTTAAAAAAAATTTACAAACGAAACATTTAAACCAAAGACTGACCTTTTTCAAACAGTACTGTTCGAAAAAGGTCAGTCTTGTTGTAGGTGAAATTAAAAATTAAATTGCCTGTTTTAATATGTCAGATTTTATAGTATAATGTGGTTATTATTTACATAAACGGAGGACTAAATTGAACTACATCAATCCATTGGGAGAAGAAAAAATTTCAAAGCTTTTAATTAAATTTTCTGTGCCTGCAATAGTTGGCATGATGATTAATGCTTTATATAATGTTGTTGATAGAATATTTATAGGAAATAGCCCCGAACTTGGTACTGACGGAATAGCAGGAATAACTATAGGTTTTCCAATTATGATAATATTTCTAGCAATGGGAGTTTTATTCGGTGTCGGAGGTGCCACCAACTTCTCTATGAATTTAGGAAGAAAAAATTATGAAGAAGCTGAAAATACTCTTGGCAATACCTTTGTAATGCTTATTTCAACCGGATTTTTACTCATGGCAATAGTGCAGATAAATTTAAAACCTATACTTCTTTTATTTGGAGCCAGCGAAGCAATTCTTCCCTATTCAATGGAATACATGAGGATTATTAGTTTAGGAGCACCCTTCCATATTGTCAGCATCGGTATGAATCATTTAATACGTGCTGATGGAAATCCAAAATTAGCAATGTACACAATGTTTTTAGGAGCAGGAACTAATATTATTTTAGACCCTGTATTTATTTATGGTTTTAGAATGGGTATGAAAGGAGCTGCATTAGCAACTATTATTTCACAACTACTTTCATTTTTATGGGTTGTTTCATATTTCATTGGTAAACAAAGCAGAAATAAATTAAAACCTAAATACATGAAGCTTAAGTTCAATTTAGTAAGCAAAATTACTGTATTGGGACTCCCAGGGTTTTTGCTACAATTAGCATCAAGTCTTTTAAATGCGACATTGAATAAAAGCTTATTTATATATGGCGGAGATATAGCCGTTTCAGGAATGGGCGTAATAAACAGCATACAAACATTGCTTATTATGCCTATTATTGGCTTGAATCAAGGTGTTCAGCCGATTGTAAGCTTTAATTACGGAGCCCAAAAATATGATAGAGTTAAGGAAGCAATAAAATTAGCCATAAAAGCTGCAACCATAGTTGTAACTTTTGGATTTTTAATTACCAGATTGTTCCCTGTTCAGTTAATTTCATTGTTTAATAGAGACCTGGATTTAATTAAATTCGGACGCTCGGCAATATTTGCTTGGTTCTTATGCTTCCCAGTTGTAGGCTTTCAAATTATTGCTGCAAACTTTTTTCAGGCAATAGGTAGACCAAAGTCCTCTATGTTTTTAACACTAACAAGACAATTGATTCTATTAATACCAGCAATTATAATATTCCCAAAATTATGGGGCTTAGAAGGACTTCTATATGCTGCTCCTTTCGCGGATTTTTTTTCATTTTTGTTAACAGCTACTTTCTTTTATTTAAGTATAAAGAAATTGTAAACAATTTAATCAAATTGTTTACATACTTCACTTAATTCTTCATTCTTCAAAAATTGGCAAAGATTCTAAAAATATTATATCATTTCGCTTAGATGCTTTTCCTTCTGCAAGTATTGCAGCCTTTGCAGTAACAATTCCCCCTGCGGCTTTAACCAATCTTTCAATCGCTAATAAGGATTCGCCTGTACTTATAACATCATCTATAATTGCTACCCTTTTACCTTTCAACTCTAAAGCATCTTTTTTATCTAGTACTAATACTTGTTTCTTTTGTGTGGTTATTGATACTACTTCATCAATAATTGGCGACTCCATATATGGTTTTATGCTTTTACGAGCAACTATATATTTTTTCATATTTAATAATCTTGACATTTCAAATGTCAATGAAATTCCTTTTGCCTCTGCAGTTATTAAAATATCAACATCAGGCATTATTTTGACAATTTCCTTTGCACAAGCACATATAATTTCTGTATCTCCTATTATAACAAAGCTAGCTATACTTAACTTGTCATTAATTCGAATAATAGGAAGTTCTCTTTTTACTCCTGCAACCTCTATAGAATATTTTTTCATTCATACCGCTCCTAATTTCAATTCAATATACTTATATTACCAAATATTACAATCTTATTCAATTAATAATTTTAAAACAACAAATCCTTGAGATTTATTAACCCAAGGATTAGCTTCGTCAATATCATACCTTACCTGAAATCTTACTCATCAATATATTTTAGCACTCAAAGACCATTCGTAATATTTACATTATTGCAGACCAGGTAATAACATATTCCCATTCATCTGGTAAATTAATATTTTTTATTTCCTGCCAATTTCCATCTAACCCCAACTCATTAGCAGTAAGCTCAAAATGACACATTGCAATCCCAATATCATTTTTTTGTATATCATAATTGGCTACTCCATAACCCTTTGTTCTACAAAGATAAAAATGATATAAATTATCATCTCTTATAATTCTCCATGGTTTTCTATTGTTAGCACCAACGACTGACCTCATTGCAGATTCAAAGATTCTAAGTTTACCTTTCTTGTAGCCAACAGGTGAGACTATAGTGATATATTCATTATCTTGTAGATTTATACGCAATAAAAAATCTTCTCGTTTAAATGTGCCACCTAACCAACAAGTCTGAATACCTAAATCAGTTGCAAATAAAATTATCTTCTCAAACAAATACCCAAATGCAACTACATCCTGATTATCATTATTAATAATTCCCACAATAAACGAATTTACCCCAGAAATAACTCCATATGTACCGAGTTTTTGAGTTGAATTATTAAATTTATTATTATAAATCTAGCCTTGTCTTTTGATTCTAAATTAATTTCTTCAATATACTTATTTAATTTTTGAATAATCTCTTCTTCAATACCCCGCGTATCGTATGTCCTGCAGGATGTTCTCATTTTAATTACATCTGTAATTGGTTTCAGAAATTTCATTACTTCTCCTTTATATAATTTTTCCTTCTTCATCAAGTTGAGTAAAACGTGGACATCCATCATTATAGTTCTACTATTATTGGTTCGTGATTAGTTAAAGGAAGAAATATATTCATTATATCTGATGTTTTGATTTTTAATGTGGATGTATTAATGCATGGATGACATGCAAAATATTCATCTTCTAAAACAGTCTTGTCTATTACTAATTGAACATTATTGTCCATATCATACATCAATCCAAATATACTTAGTGAACCCGGTGTTATATTCAAAAATCGCTCCATATATACGCTATCTGCGAAGGAAAGTCTGGAGCTATTTACTTGCTTAGATAAATTTTTAGTAAGAAATTTTTTATCTGCTGGCATTATAAGCATATAAAATTTTGTTTTTTGTGCATTGCAAAGTAACAGGTTTTTACTCACCTTTACATCTAGTGCCTTTTCCACCGCTTGCAAATCCTCCATTGTCATTGCTTCTTCGTGGTCTATACCTAAAAATGGTATTTCTAATTTTTGTAAAACTTCATATGTATCTAATTCCTTTCGAATTCTGTTATTATCTGGCTTTGAATCGAATAGCCTTTCATATTTATCCATTACAATCTCCCCAACGAAATGATAAAAATATTCAGTGACTTTTCCATGAAGGCACATTTTCTGCACTTCAATTAAGTAACTTTTATTGATATTTTTATCATATTTTTTAAAATTATATCATCTATATAGAAATACTTCAAATAATAACCAATAAAAAAGAGCTGTCCCCGATTAGTCGAATTCGGCCGAAAAAGGACAGTCTCCATTTGGTTGGTTTATAGTTCTAATACTCTGTATAGTATTACTGCCATTTCAGATCTTGAAATGTATGATTCAGGGTTAAGATTCGAATTATTTCCTTGTATTATACCTGCCTTAACCAATGTTGCAACTGAAGTAACAGCATAATCTGATACTGAATTTCTGTCTTTAAAAGCTTTTAGGTCGCCGTCTTTTCCTGTAGATAATTTTTTACCTTGAGTTTTCAATGCTCTATCTACAAGAACCATTGCATCTTCCCTTGTTATTCCCTCCTTAGGCATGAATAAATTGTCATAACCTTTAGCGATGCCTAGGGACTTTGCAGTTGCTATTGCTTTATAATAGTAGCTGTCTTTAGGTACGTCACTAAAGTTGCCTCTAGTATTAGCACTTAAATCCAATGCTCTGTACAACATCAACATAAAATCTCCCCTAGTCATATTTTGTTCAGGTCTGTAATTACTATTTCCGGTACCATTTACTATGCTTTGTTCGAATAAATAATCAATTTGAGAAGCTGCCCAAGCATAATCCTTAGTTACGTCCTTGAAATACAATGAGCCTTCTGTTTCAGGCATTGATATAACTTTTAGCTTCACAGTTCCTGTAAATGAATCACCATAAACGTTATAACCGGTATAATCAATGTTAACAGTACCATGATAATCCCTATAAGGTACAAATGTTACATTCATTAAATAAGGTTTACGGTCATAATAATATTTTGTTCTTGTGGCTACTGCTGAGTCATATTTATTTGCTGTTATATATTTATAATATAATTTGCCATTTTTAGTAGAAGGCAAAGAAAACCTAACATAGTCTAATTTTTTGCCAGTTGCATTTTTGCTTGCTTTATTAAAATCTTCATCGTCAAAAGTAATATTTGTATCTTCTTTTGTGGAAATTTTAATTGCACTTGCAACCGGAATTTCTTCGTCAACGGTAATTTCAACTGCACCTGTATAGAACTTATCCCTACTGTTATAACCTGTATATAATATTTTAAATGTACCTTCGTAATCCGTATTCGGAACAAATGTGATATCATCTAAGTCACGTTCATAATATTTTGCACTACTGGTTACTTTTGAACTGTATCTTGTATCTGATGAATAATTTTCATACATTACTCCATATGTAGAAGAAGGGATTGCAAACTTGATATAATTAAGATCATTTCTCGTATGTTCCCAGCATTCATCGACAAAATCATCTGCATCAAAATTCAAAGGAGTATATGACCCGGTTTCATAATTAATATCATCAGCATCTGTAACAAGCCTAGTTACATTTATTTCAACCTCTCCTGTATATGACTTCCCATCGTCATTATAACCAACATAAGAAATTGTTATGGTACCTCTATAATCTGTATATGGAACAAAAGTAATTTTATCTAAATCCCTTCTGTAATATTTAGTAGATTCAGAAACCCTTGATTCTGAAGAAGAACCATAGTTTATATAAAGTCTTCCCCTTGATTTGGACGGAAGCTTAAATTTAACATAATCCAAAGTTTTCCATGTAGTTTCTTTGCATTCTAAAGCAAAATTATCTGAAATAAAATTTACAGGAACATTTTCATAAGTAGAATATTTTATCAAATCTGCATCTATTGGTTTTTGAGTATACGTTATTTCAATTTTGCCGGTAAATAGATTTCCAGCCTCATTATAACCCTCATATGCAATACTGAATGTTCCGTAATAATTAGAATATGGGACAAAGGACATTTTAGGAATATTTGTTTTATTGTAACCTTTTCCGGCAACAATCAAAGTACCATAAATATCAGGCGATGTATAATCTATATAAAGTTTGCCTGTTGAGGATGAAGGAATGTTTGGGAAAATAATATAATCCAATTTTCCACCTACTGTTTTTGTACAAGCATTTACAAAATCATTTAAATTAAATTCAAACAATTCATCCTGTACTAAACTATATTTAGTAACTTCTGCTCCAGGAGTATCAATTTTAATACTTAATTTTACACTGCCATATTTTCTTTCATCCTTGTCATAAGCTGTAACAGTATATTCTGTTGTTCCCTTTAACAATGGTTCAAAAACTAATTTGCCTAAATCAATATCACGAATGCTTATTTTAGTATTTGATGTATAATTATTTCCTCCAAATATTAAAGTTCCCAAAGAACTATTTGATGCTTTGCCTATGGAAATCCATCCTATATCTTTTCCATCATTAGTTTTATATATGTTTGTAAAATCTACATCATCAAAGACAATTTTCTTTGGAATGTTTATTGTCTTAGATATGTTTCCGGAAAAAGTAGGTGCACTTCCTCTTTTAACATAAATATAATACTGGGTGTTGTATCTTTTTGCATCTGCTCTGTCAACATAAGAATAAGAAACATCCATTATCACAGATGGTCCGTCAACTAAAGCTTTAGAGCCGGAGTCTGATGGAAATGACAATTCAACTAACTTGAATTTTGAGTCATTCGTATATTTAATGTCTTTTAATTCAACACTTTCAGCTTCATATCCATATGGTAGTGTTATTTTTACCTTGGTTCCATCAATTACAATATTTTTAGCTTTCGAATGAGTCATTGACTTAATAATCAATTCACCATTGTCATCGGCATACACTAAGTTAAATGGTGTTAATAATGATGAGGTTATAAATAACAATGCAAGCAGTAATGAAACAATTTTCTTGAAATACATTGCTACATTGGCAGTTTTAATTATATTTTCCATATCTACTCCCCTTTACATGCTTTTTAATGCAATTTTATAACAATAATTATATAAACTTTGTCGTAAAATGTATTAAGCCACCATCATCTTTGAAAACTTTATCAAATTATTTATCATATATATTTATGTATATGATTATTTTTTTACGATGCTTTCTTCAACAAAGTCAATAGGAACATCCATTCTCTTAGCTGTTTCTTCTGCTGTAAGTCCACTCTTTAAAAACCGCTTGCACACTGCATCCAAATTTTCCCCAACTTCTATAATATGTTTGTCCAAATCATAGAAACGAACTACTCTTTGTCCCCAACTATGTTCTATAACAGGATGCACATATTCAATAAATTTAAGATTATTTAATTTTTCAATAAAGTTATCAAAATCATCTTCTTCAAAATATAATTCAGTGTCATTTCCGCTAAAAACAATTTCATTGTCCTTCTGAATAAAATTCTTCCAGCTGTCTATCGTCTGCAGAGCAACACCACCAGTTAATGTAACATTAGCTCCAAAATCCATAACAACCTTTAATCCTAAAACATCTTTATAGAATTCTTTTGATTTTTCAATGTTAGTTACAACCAATAAAGGACTTTTAAATTTCATGATACCTCCAATTAATTTAATTATAATTTTTATAAAAAATAAGAAAGAAAATATATGCAATTCCTATTTCTTTATAAATAAATCCTTCGTTTTTAAACCTTTCTTTTTAACAGATTTACGCCAGCCAATTTCACCGCCAATTTTATATACTATTCTTGGTATCCCGGGCGAAGTATATATTTCATCTGCCGTTTTACATGCTAAGACATTTTTTGCTAAATGTGTCAATGCAATATGTACATCTTTCATAGTTCCTTTGATGTCAGTTGAATTACTAATCATTGACATCATTCCTCCGCCACCAATACCAATTCCCTGACTCCATTTTAATTTTGCTTTTTCAGCCCAATTTTTCATCATTTCTATTGCAATAGCAGCTTGTTTTCCTTCATAAAATCCAATATTAACAATAGTATATACATATATATCATTGTTTTTATTAGAACTAAAATATTTTTCCATTTGATATAAACATCTTAATAAATGAGAAGGTATTCCATCAACATATAAAGGAAAAGTAAAAAGAATTACATTACATTTTGATATCTGCTCTAAGTCGTCATTGTTTATTTCATTTGTTCTAAAATTATATTCTTCTATAATATTATTATCTTGCAATTTTGGTTTTATTGAATTTAGAATAATTCCAGATGCACTATGTTTAAATTTTGGACTTCCGTTTATTAGAGCTATTTTCATAATGTCACTCCTTCTAATTCTTTGATAGAATTAATATCTTTTAAAAATACTACATCTTTGATATTGCACATAAGATTTACTGCATTTGCTTTAACTAATTTTTCTGCTGTTGCTTTTTCTTTTTCTGTAATATTCTCGCCATAAAAATATACACTCAAATCAAAATGATTATCATATCTTCGTCTATGGTGCAGTTCGTTATTTCTTGCTTCAAAATACGGATGCACATAAGAAATGCTCCTATCCATGATATTTTTAATGAAAGGACTATATCCTCCATAAAAACATTTACTAATTATAATCACTTCATTGCATTTTGACAGATATTCACCCATATTATTGTAATCATCATCAATAACACATTCACCAGGCGTCTTTATCCAGCAACCAAAGCACCCTATGCAACTATGAATTGTATTATTATCATAAATAACTTTTACATCTTCATTACTACCAATCAATTCTTTTGAATCTTCTTCCCTTAAATCATGAATTAATAATTTCACCACACCACTCCATTCTCGTTTATATATTTGATAATACGGCAAATTTTGGTTAATTGCAAGATATTTAGTGATTCCTAATGAACACCTATTGCTGCTAGCTTTTTATTGTTGTTTTCCATCTTTCATCCCCTAATATTTCTATTCTATTAGTGTATTAAAGTTAAGTTGTACCAGGTACCAATTAAATTTACCTCTTGATTAATTATGTAATAAATGTAATAATTATATTACGTATATATTGGTGCCAAACCGTATAACTAAAAATGAGCATTGAAGTGCAAGACACATTCAATGCTCATTTTCTTTTTTGCTATTAGTTAACACCTTTTTAAAAAAACTCTATTGATTGTGCTCTAGTTATAATTTTTATCATTTATAATAAATGTCTGAGTGCAATTACTCCTCTGTTATATGACGACAAAATATTTCCGCCATAATTTCATGGCCTTCCTCATTTGGATGAAGACCATCCAAAAATAAATTCTTAAAATTAGTTCCTGCTTCCTTTTCAAATTCTGTGTAAAAATCTATATATTTAACTTTAAAACATTTACAGAATTCCAAAACCCAATCATGATATTTATTATGTTCTTCTGCTATCTTATTAAAATCTGTAAATTCTGCCCAGTTTTTTTGAATATTATCGATATTAATTTTTGGTGGAATTCCTATGATTGGTAAAATAGCTTTCGCTAAAGACTGATGTGTCATAGACATAATATTAGATGTCACAACTCCCAAATCAGCTCCTGCTATTAAATCATTAATTCCTCCCATAATAAATACTACTTGTGGATTTTTATCATAAACTGAATGCTTGATTCTGCATAACATCCCACCAGAAGTGTCGCCAGATATTCCTTCGTTGATAATTTCAAACCCTGTTTTATCCTGTGATAAATTAGTCCATATCTTAGACCTTCTTATCATATAACCATATGTTAAACTATCTCCCAAACAAACTATTTTCATTCTGTCCTCACAATCTTGTTATTGG
Source organism: Sedimentibacter sp. MB31-C6 (assembly GCF_035934735.1). Classification (NCBI taxonomy): domain Bacteria; kingdom Bacillati; phylum Bacillota; class Tissierellia; genus Sedimentibacter; species Sedimentibacter sp. MB31-C6. Next base: position 2,428,757 of record NZ_CP142396.1, on the reverse strand, counting down.
TAAAATCCAATCTAATAAAAAACTCTTTATCTTTAGAATCTATAAGATTAGTATATCACACACCATAGTGTTGTCCAATATAAAATTTGCCAGGAACTTCCTGAAATAGTAAAGTTCATAATTTTTCCTGAATACCCACAAATTATTGCTTATTACATAAAAAAATGCTTACTTAGTCTAAATATGACGATTAATGAGGAGTTGTGAAATATGGTTATAAAAGATAACAATAACAGTATCCAAGTTATTGAAAGAACTCTGGATATAATCGAACTTCTATCTACACAACAAAATGGAATAGGTCGTTTCTGAAATATCGGAAAAAACTAATTTGCACAAAACAACAGTACATAGAATCTTATCTTCACTATATGCGAGAAATTATGTAGAAAAAAATAAATACGGCAAATATAAATTAGGTTTGAAGCTCATAAAAATAGTCAGCTGCCGTTAGCGGCAGCGGCTACTATGTACATATCTAACGGTAATAATTGCAACACATAAAAAACAAATACCTTGAAAATATAGCCTACTTTGAGGAGCCTTTCACTTTAACTGTTCTTAGAATATCTATCGTCTATTGAAAACTATATCAGGTACCATAGGCTCAAATCGAACAGCTATCGCTTCTACTTTTCCATTTTTTATTATAAAGCTTACAGGCGCTGTAATGGTCATAGTATCTGCTAAAATATCATCTACATAAAAAACATCATAATGATAATGCTTCAGTGGAAGATTCATGTCTCTGTATCTCATGTAAAGAACATTATCTTCCAAAACTATGTTAACTTTGCCATACCCATTATCATAATATATGCCTACATACTCGTTTAACAAAAGAGATAGATGAGTTCCAAAAACTTGTTCTTCCTTTATATAATTAAGGTCACAATCAAGATATTCTTCTTCTTTAGGTAATTCTTCTCCATGGAATTTTTTAATCCAATTTTCAGACTCTTCTCCTAAAACCTCGTCCAGTATTGTATATAATACACCATACATGAATGGCACTGTCGGTGAATGAAAATTTGTAAGTATTACAACTCCTACTTCATCCTCTGGCAAAAATGCCTGTATCGAGCTGTATCCTTCTATCTTTCCAGTATGCTTATAAAATGCATGATCTTTATATTTTCCTCTTTTCCATCCCATTGAATAATCATTGCACTCGAAAAAACCCTCTCCCATTCCAATTGAGTCTTCAAATTGAGATTGAACAGAATGCATTTCTTTAAATGTCTCCGTCTGAATTAAAGCAGTGCCATCCTCTGCTTTTCCCCCTTTAATTTGCATCATAAGCCACTTTGCCATGTCATTTGCTGTTGAATTAACTGATGCTGCAGGACCTGCCAAGTCAACATTCCACATTTTTAGAGGATTTACCTTGCCGTTACGGTATCGATAAGGTATAGAATAATTTAAATCTCTTTTCATAATATCAACCGAACAATTTGTACGCTTCATGTTAAGGGAATTAAATATATATTTTTGCAATAAATTTTCCCAAGTTTCTCCTGTTGCACATTCAGCAACATAACCTGCCATTGCATACATAACATTGCTGTAAATTGCTTTACCTCTGAAATTCGAGCATGGCTTAATGAATCTGAGACTTACTGCCAACTCATCCCTGCTTCTTTCACCTGGCCAAATAGCATCATGAGCTCCGAATCCTGTTTTGTGTGAAAGAATATCCCTCAAATTCATTGACTTTGCTTCAGGATCATACATTACAAGCTTAGGCGCATACGTTGTTACTGGTTCATCATATTTTAGAATTCCTTTATCAACAAGAATTGCAATAAGTGCTGATGTCATAGATTTTGAACATGATGCAATTCCAAACTGCGTATCAGCAGTTACTTGTAACTTCTCTTCAAAATTTCGATATCCAAATCCCATCGAATCCCACAATTTTCCATGTTTTATAACTGCTATGGACACACCGGGTATTCTCCAATATTTCATTTCATTTTCAATTGTTTTAATTACTTTTTCTGATAATTTAGCCATTTTTTCCTCCTAATAGTATGAATTTATTAATTATTCTTTTGCAATTTTTGTTCCAAAAATTAAATAATCTTTACCTTGCTGCATAATTCTATTGCCGGATCTTCCTTTTAGTGTTTCTATATATCCTTTTTTGTTTAAAGATTTCAAAATGGCTCTTACTTTAACATCACTTATATTTATGTTATTTTGTTTTAATTCGTATATAATGCTTGTTCTTCCTATTCCATGAAAACTACTAGTATTATCATTTATGATTTTTAATATTTCTAATTCATTGTCTTTTAAATTATCACTTTTTAATTTATTGTTTTGTGTCTTAAAAATACATTTAGGAAATTCATTTAGGGTCATATAATAACTTGCAGCACTTTCCAATTCCCTTACATTACCTGGCCAACTATATTCTAAAATTGCGTTTTTTTCTTCGTCTGTCACGTTGAAATATGATGTTCCTAAGAATTTTTTTAAAAGTAGCAATATATCATTTTTTCGTTCTCTAAGAGGAGGTATTTCAATTGAAATCACATTAAGTCTGTAAAACAAATCACTTCTGAATTTTCCTTTACGTACTTCTTCTTCTAAATTTTTATTTGTTGCTACAATAATTCTTACATCAATATTAATAAATCTATCACTGCCTATGCGCATTATCTGCTTTTCCTGAATTGCTCTTAGTAGCCGACTTTGAACATTTTGAGATATATCCCCTATTTCATCTAAAAACAAAGTTCCTGTATCGGCCTGTTCAAATAATCCTACTTTCCCGTTTTTACTCGCTCCTGTAAATGCTCCTCTTTCATAGCCAAACAATTGACTTTCTAAAAGGGACTCAGGCAATGAAGCACAATTGATTGCTACGAATGGCATTGCTTTTCTATTTGAAAAATTATGTATTGATTGGGCTATCAATTCCTTTCCAGTGCCGCTTTCTCCATGAATATTTATGGTATAATCAGAAAGAGCTGCTTTTTTTGAAATACTGATGCATTGCATCATTACGTCTGATTTATAAACTATTTCTTCAAATTTGTATTTTGCAAAAAAGCCCTTTTTAATTAGATTGTTATTTAATTCAATTTCTAAATTTCTTATATCCTTTTCATTTCTTAATATAAAATTATATCCTATGGTTTGATTCATAAGCATAACGTGAGACTTCTCAATTGTATAGTTTTCTTCATTTATTTTGATAAGTTTACTTTTAAACTCACCTCCTGTTATTAAATTATAAATTTCATGATCCATAAAATTTTTTATACTCTTATCATTAGAGTTATCTTCAATACTAAAAATATTATTCAATTTATTATTAGAATAAACTAAATTATAATTATTGTCTGTCAACATAATACCTTCGTATGAATTGGAAATCATTTCATTTAGCATTTCACCTTTTAAATAGCTATTTAGATAATTTCTTTTAAAATTAAAATTCGGCTCAACAATATCGTTCAAATTCTTAATTATATTTCTGTTTATTAGTTTATGACTCAAACTCAGTTTCTGCATTATCTTAATAATAGTGTCACAGCCAATTTCCCGATATCCTATATTAATGGTTTTTTTTATATACTTTGGGACCAAGTCAACTTCACCTGTTGTAACAGCAATATCAATTTTATTATAATAATTGTTCACATCTAACCTTTTTTCATATGGTATAAAATTAATATTACTTATGCCAAGCTCATAAAAAGTATTTGTTGTTTGTATGGTGCTTTCATATGAATCATTTATTACCAAAATATCTGTATTACATGGCATCTTTCGAATTTCGTTAACATATTTCTTATTAATGCCCCTGGTCATAACAATAACATTGTTAAAATTAGTAATATGTTTTTTTAGAGGATATACCATTTGTTCATATAAAGCCAAATATATATCGCCTACAATCTTTTCATATTCACCAAGTTCATTTAAAAACACATTGTTAACCTGTACATAATTTTCAAAAATAGATTCTATACAGCCTTTTAAATACTCAATTACAGTCCAATTTTCCCTGTTATTGTAAATCATTAATACTGTCTTCATAAAAATTCTGTCCTCCAAAGATTACTAATATGAATTAACACGTCCTATTATAACATATTTTTAATAAATTAATAGGCTAATAATTTATTTAATAGGATTATATAAGGATTATTTATTCTTTTGTCTTATTAATCTTCGAATACAAAAATAGTTGATTTAAACTTAAGCCTTTCTAATCATTTAAACTTTAAATATTATTGGCATAAAATTTGCTTAAACTTATTTTGTTATTTAAAATATCAATCTATAATGAAGGAGAAATGAAAAATGAGAAAAAACGAAACTAGTACAACTGAGCCGAACAAGTCTGAATTTAAGCAAGAAATTGGCGTGTTCGGTGGTGCAAGCATTATTGGTGGCATCATGATAGGTTCAGGAATATTTTATCTTGGATCCTATGTATTGATGAGAACCGGTATGAGCATGGGACTATCACTATTGTGTTGGATTATCGGAGGAATCGTTTCCTTGCTTGGTGGTCTTTGTTTTGCCGAATTAGGTGCTTCAAGACCTGTAGCAGGAGGTATGGTAGTCTATTTAAATGAAGCATATCATCCAATAGCAGGCTTTTTATTCGGATTTACAAGCTGGCTAATAAGCGGTGCAGGTTCAATTGCTGCAGTGGCTATTGCTTTGCCTACTGCGCTGAGAGCTTTTGTTGGTTTAAGTGACATTGCAATAAAAATTATTGCTATTGGATTAATTATTGGTTTATCTATCTATAATTACTTTGGTGTAAAAAAAGCTTCTATATTGCAGAATATATCGATGGTGGCTAAGCTAATACCTATTGCTATTATAATGATTGGTGCCTTTGCATTTGGAAGTCAAACACCTGATTTAAGCTTAGCTCCAGCTGATGGAAGCAATGTAGGTCTTTCAGAAATAATAGGAATGATAGCATTTGCAACTGTTGCAACTCTATGGGCATACGAAGGTTGGACTAACTTAAATAATGTTGCAGAAGAAATAAAAAACCCTAAGAAAAATTTACCCCTTGCAATTATTATTACAATAACTGCAATCACATTAATCTATGCTTTATTTAATTTTGCAATTTTTAAAGTTATACCCCATAATGAAATTGTAACAATGATTAATGACGGCAATTACTATTTGGGAACCGAAGTTGCTAAACGAATTTTTGGCAATATTGGCGGCACAATAGTTTTAGCGGGAATGTTAATATCAATGTTTGGTTCATTGAACGGTATGATTCTTGCTTTCCCAAGAAATTACTATGCTATGGCAAAGGAAGGTCATTTCTTTAAAAGTTATGGAAAAACTCATCCTGTTTATAAAGTTCCTCATATATCAATTATCAGTCAGTGTATCATATCTATTGCACTGGTATTGTTCAGAAACCTCGACCAGCTAACTTCAATGGTTGTATTCTCAGGTATGCTATTTAATGTATTGGTTATTGCTGCCGTTATTATTTATCGCAAAAAGTATCCTAAATTGGATAAACCTTATAAAATTTGGGGATACCCTACAACAGTAATTATCACAGTTTTAATTTTTATAGGCTTAATGCTTAACACATTAATTGAAGACCCTATTACTGCATTGATAGGCCTTGTTGTTCCTGCCATCGGCTGTTTTGTTTACTTATACTTTGATAAAAAACTAAAGAAAGAAACAGCAGAATAATTTAAATATATTAGGAGGAGATTTTGAAAACTTTATATAAAAACGGAAAAATTCATACAATGGATGAAAATGTTTCTACAGCAGATGCTTTTATAGTTAATGATAATAAATTTATTTATGTTGGAGCTGAATTAGAAGCAAAGAATTATTTAAAACAAATTAACAGCAATTATAACGAAGTTGATTTAAAAGGACATTTAGTATTACCTGGGTTTAATGATTCTCATATGCATTTCATTCATTTCGCAAAAAGCATGAGAAGTGTAAATTTAGTCGGTACAAAAAGTATTGCAGAAATTAAAAAGCGTCTTAAGGAGAGCTTGTCAAAGCGTGAATCTGATGATAAATCCTGGATTGAAGGCGAAGGCTGGAATCATGATTATTTTACTGATGAAAAAAGATTCCCTAATAAATTTGACTTAGATGACATAACAGGTAATATTCCCACATTAATAATGCGTGCTTGTTTTCACATTGGAGTTTTAAACTCAGCAGCTCTAAAATTAGTAGGTCTTAATAAAGAAACAGCTGCAAAGTACGGAAATCTTGCTGAAACATTGCCTAATGGTGAACCAAACGGTGTAATCAAGGAAAATTTATTAGATACTATTAAAGCTAATATTTCTACATTAAACTTAGATGTACTTAAAAATATAATTTATGATGCTCAATATAAGGCTTTGTCACAGGGCTTGACATCTGTACAATCAGATGACATAGGATATATTCAAAACAGCGATTATAATACTTTATTCAAGGCATTTCGCGAGCTAAATGAGTCAGATAATTTAAACATACGAATTGGTGAACAGTGTTTGTTGCAAAAAACATCAGAGATTCAGAAATTTTTTGATGAAGGATACAAATTCGGATGTGGTAATGATAAGTATCGTGTAAATTGTATTAAACTTCTAAGCGATGGTTCCTTAGGAGCTAGAACAGCAGCTTTAAGAAAACCTTATAACGACGACCCTTCAACAAAAGGCATTGAAACATTTACACAGGATGAATTAAATGAGTTGGTACTTCTTGCTCATAAAAATGATTGTCCTGTGGCAATACATGGAATTGGTGACAAAGCAATTGAAATGTCACTTAATTCAATAGAATACGCACAGAAAATGGCACCAAAGCATAATCCTCGACATGGTATTGTTCACTGTCAAATAACTGATGAAAAGTTATTAGATAGATTAAAAGAACTTAATGTATTAGCACTTATTCAACCAATTTTCATAGATTATGACATGAATATAGTAAGAGAAAGAGTTGGAAATGAACTTGCTGAAACATCATATGCATGGAAAACCATGATTGATAAGGGTATTCACGCTTCTTTCGGCACAGATTGTCCTGTAGAAACTTTTAATACAATGCCTAATATTTATTCTGCTGTTGCTAGAAAGAATATAACTAATGATGATAAAAAGATATATCTTCCTGAAGAAAAAATAAGTATGAATGAAGCAATAAAAGCATATACAATCGAAGGAGCATATGCTTCAAGGGAAGAAAAAATCAAAGGCTCAATATCAGTTGATAAACTAGCAGATTTCATAGTACTTAACAAAGATTTATTTAACTTGCAAAATGACGAAGAAATTCTCGAAACAAAAGTAGTTGCAACATATTTAGATGGTAAAAAGGTTTATGAAGCATAGTAAATTATTGGAGTAATATTATGAAAAATTATACTATTTCTATCTCAAATAAAAATCATGGTGTTATAGCTGTATTAGGTCATGTAGGTGTAGGACATGTTCACAGCCACAGCTCCTTTGTTCAAGATGATTCAGCCGGTTTTGCAGTTGTCGCAGCCATTATGAATCACGCTCTTAAAACTGATACCAAAATAAAAAGTGTATCAGGTGACTGTGTAACAGGTGTCATAACTGTCGAAACTTATGAAGGCGGAATAGGTAAATCTTATTCACGACGCGGCTTAACTCCTTATGAAATTGAGTTGTTAAATAGAGCTGTAAATGAAGATGGTATTTATACACAATCTGTTGCTATTAAAACATTCGGCAGAATGTATGGACAAGGTGTAATGGAGACACCTGTTGCACTTCAAGGAGCTATAGCTTTAGCTGTAATGGATTCATTTTATAAAAAATCTCCTGATAAAGTTTATGTAACTTCTCATAAATATGAAGGCTGCATAGATAAGATGGCTGGTACTGTTGTTGATATTAACGGTATTCCCGTTTCATTGCTTTTAAATGTTAACGGTTCAGAAGGCGGAATCGGTCCTAATGAAGATAATGAAGGAAATACAGCAATTGGAGATAAGGCAGATATTATGAAATCATTGGGAATAGATTTAGTCCCTAATATGATAGTTGAAAGTAAGGCATATATACCTGATTTATCAAAAAATATTATTAGCAATACATATTTATTTCGCGCACAAGAAGGAATTGATAATATTGTAGTTGCTAAAGCATTGGTAAATACAGCTGTTAAATATGATATTCCCTATATTATTAAAACTGATTCTATGCCCATAGTAAAAGGACAACTAAAAAAAGCAACGGTTAATTTTGCAGAAATTATAGTTAAACTTGGAGAAAGTCTGATGACTGCTGAAACATCCACAGACAAGGTATCAATAATTGCTGATATTGCTAAATTAATAAGCGAAGATGCCGGAGGTATTAGCTTTATGTCAAATGAGCTTAATGATGTGGTCAGGTCAGCAGGTATTGTGCCTAATACAGCTGCAATTATATCTTTGATAGTTCCTAAAGATTATATAAATTATTGGAAAATTCCAATTTTAGATTCAGAAGATGTTAAGCAATACATACAATTAATTTTAGAGACAGTCTTTCATTTTACATTTTGAGAATTCACTTAATCATAAAAACCCTTGAACTTTAGTCCAAGGGTTTTTTCATGAAATCCCGTAATTACTTTGTCGAATATTTCAATATTTGCCTGGATTTGCTGATACGCTCTCAGTTATAAATTAGTCCATATCTTAGACCTTCTTATCATATAACCATATGTTAAACTATCTAAATTGTCTCCCAAACAAACTATTTTCATTCTGTCCTGTCGAATAAACATGCACCTCACGGTGCATGCTCCTCCCAGAACCGTGCTTGCAGAGTTACTGCACACGGCTCCTCATAATATATTTCACGTCATATGTCATAGACACTTACAAAAATCTTTGGTTGTTCTAATGGATAATATCTAAGCATCATTTTAAATTTATCATAATTGTAACTATTACGTTGGCTTCTTCTATTTAGCCATTTGTATAAGAGTTTCTCGACTTCATAGTAGTACCTTCTAATCATTTTTGTATTATCTGTAATTCCATAATAATGATAGTGTCCTTTTAACTTTAAATTAACTTTCTCAATTATCTCTTTTAGCGGTAAGATTCTGTTTTCAATAATCCATTTCTTGAAATTACTTACTTTTATTTTAAACTTCTTTTTACTGGTCTTTCTTTTAACCCTGAATCGCCCTCCTCGGCTTTTACTACAATAATGAGTAAAGCCCAAGAAATCAAATGTCTCTGGTTTACTTTTATTTCGTCTATAACAGTTTATTTCAGCAAAACTGCCAAACTCAATTAACCTTGTTTTGTTTGGCTCAAGCTACAGTTTAAATAGTTTCATTCTTTCCTGTATTAATTTATGAACCATTTCTGCTTCGTTTTTGTACTGAAAACATGCTACGAAATCATCGGCATATATTGTTATTGAACAGTCTCCTTCACATAATGGTTTAACTACCCTTTCAAACCACAATGCCAACATATAATGCATATATATATTTGCTATTGTTGGACTTAGATTAGAACCTTGGGCTGCACCTTCATCCGTATCGTAGTACACATTGTTTTCTACAATTCCCGCTTTAAGAAATTTGTTTATAAGCTTATTAATGTTAGGGTCTTTTATATGCACTCCTATTACTTTCATTACCCATTCATGGTCTAAATGGTCGAAAAAGCCCTTTATATCAGCATCTAATATCCAATTTGTTTTCCTTTTCTCTATAGCTATATTTAAAGCTTTTATTGCATCGTGACAGCTCCTGTTCGGACGAAATCCATACATACAGTCTAATAACCTTGGTTCATATATTGCTTCAACAATCTTCTTTAGTGCAAGCTGAACAATTTTATCTTCATATACAGCTATTCCTAAAGGTCTTGTTTTACCATTATCTTTAGGAATTTGTATTCTTAGAGATGGCTGTGGTTTATATGATTTTTTCTTTAATCTTTCCACTAATTTAATCAAGTTTTGATTTAGATTTTCTCCATATATCTTTTTGCTTATACCGTCTATCCCTACTGCTTTATTTTTGTCTAATTCTTTGTGACATTGAAACAACAGTTCTTTGTTAAGTAGATGATATAATGATGTAAATTCAATCTTTGCGTCTTTTCTTGACATTTCGGCTATTCTTTGTAATTTTGTTTCCATTATTTCTCCTATCCCTGTGTATAGATAATGTTTCCTTACAGAGAGTTATATTATGTAGGTGCCTTTCCTCCAATGACATTACTCATATTCTCAGGTAATATGCACCTATCCGACTCCCTATTACCCATTTGATTATCTTCATTTTATAGTTGATGTCTCATACTCTAACGAGAGGTAATAGGGTCTCCATAGTTACCGTATAATCATTGTACTGCATGACTGGCTTTAAAGACCCCGCCAAGTTACTGGTATACTTGCTTATTAACGCATGCCAGTATATTGCTTTCTGCTACTGCGACAGCATGAGCACTTGGATTTACAAACAATTTCGAGGCTCAATCACTTTCAGCCCTACAGCCTGACTGTCAACGCTTAACACATATTATTACTAATATATATCCATGACTCGCTACTGGCAGTTCAGCTTAAACCTTACCAGACAGGATTTCCACCTGTTAAATTATACGACATTGCTATGCCGCACCACAATCTTGTTATTGGTAAAATCCAATCTAATAAATTCTTTCATATTCGGTAATAAATGTTCCTCAAAAATAATCAAGCTGTAACCTATTGTACTCATAGCATTAACAAGGGAATTTTTATCTATATTTCTATGCAATAATGAAATTTCTTCAAATACTTCTGTATATGGTGAATCTGATACAAAATTAATATCAAGATTTTTTTGAATTACACAAGATACAAATGGTGGAACTTTTTTTGACAATTGTTTTATAAACATATCAATGCCAATATATTCAATAAACAAGTTTGCTATTATAATATCTGCCACTGGTAGATCATTTGCTATATCTGCTAAATCTAATTTTTTAAGCACAAGATAATCGTCTAAATTCTTATATTTTTCCTTGCAGACATCTAAATAATCTTGATTTATATCAATACCATAAACAACCTTAATCTTTGAACAATCAATATGCTCTAACCCATTTCCACCTGCTACCCCTAAAATGGCAACTGTTTCAATATTGTATTTATCTATCTGCGATTTCATAATTTCATTTAATTTCTGTAATTGCTGTACCGTCGATAATTTCATGTGATTCTCATAATCATCTAGAGGAATTCTTTCCCAAGGACTGCTCATTTTTCTCACCTTTTTATTAAATAAACCTTACATCAGATGGCGTTCTATTTACACTTCTTTTGTATTTTACATTAGGATAGCCAATAACAAATGAAAGTATAAATTCCTCATTATCTTTCATGCCTATTAATTCTTTGATTTTATTGTTGAATTTAACGGCTCTTCCTAAAAATCCAATATAACAAACTCCTAATCCTAAAGAATTAGCCTGCAATTCCATTCTTGAAGCTGCAATTCCGCCATTAACTTCAGCAAATCCTGCCTTATCTTCACTTACAATAACTATAATTTCAGGAGCGTTAAAAAATAGGCTGTCAATATTCTTTTCTTTATAATTATTATACATCTGTATCCATGAATTTCTATAATCAGGTCCGCCTTTAGTGTCAAAATTAGGATCATTTGCTGCATCATATAAAGTCCTTATAGCCAAATCCCTAACTTCATCTATTTTCTCTCTAACTACTATATAACGATTCAATTGCCTATTGCTAGCTGTAGGAGAATAACGACCAGCTTCTATTATTTTATTTAATTTATCAGTTTCTATATCCTTATTTTTAAATTGACGTATACTTCTCCTGCATTTTTGAAAATATAAAAAATCATCAGGATCTAAATTTAATCTATCCTCATCTACTTCTATTATTTCATACTTATCGTACTTCGGCATTGAAATTGAAGCTTGCGGACATATCGCCACACAATGACCACATTCATTACATAAATCTAAATCAACTTGTGCTTTTTTATTTACCAACTCAATTGCTTTTCTCGAGCAATCCTTAACGCACATTCCACATCCAATACATGTTTCTTTGTTAATAATTACATTAGCCATATAATATTCTCCTTTTATCTGCCCATCTATAATAATTTTTCTTTCCACTCATTCTCTTTAAATCCAACCAATATAACATCTTCACCTACAATTAAAGGTCTTTTAACAAGCATGCCATCAGTTGATAACAACTTAATTTTTTCTTCTTCTGACATTTCGCCAAGTTTTTCTTTAAGCTTTAAATCTTTATACAAAACTCCACTTGTATTAAAAAACTTCTTTATGGGATAACTACTTTTTTTTATCCAACCCTTCAATTCATTTTCAGTTGGATTTTCTTCCTTTATAGGTCTTTCATCAAATTCAATATTATTATCTTTTAGCCATAACTTAGCTTTTTTGCATGTACCTCATTTTGAATAACAAATAAATGTATATCTCATTTTTTTCTCCTCATTTTTGATAATTCCCCGTGTCTTCAAATAAATTAAAAATATCATTATCTTTTTTCATACCGACTCACCTATAACTTCTCAGTATATTTTCGGGGATGGACTGAAGTGACCTTAAAACTCAATAGACGGATTATTAATATCTACCAAGTATCTCCTGCAACTTCCTTGGAACCTGTTTTTTATCAAATCTTCTATATCGTTCATTGCTTCATATAAAGAAGAGCATTGCTCATACCCAAATCCAACGAGCTGGAAAAATACATCGCTGCTGTCTAAAGTAACCTTGCCCAATTCGCTTTGTCTCCAAACCCATTTCAATGTTTGTACTATATTACCGCTTGTAAATATAAGTTCCCCTTCTTGGACTTCTTCGTAATTTTCTGAGCCGAATGGCAAAAAAACATCTCTTTTTTTGCTGTAGCGAACTTCCAAATCCTCATTAATATCTATTAAATCATGTCCTCCAAGTGAAATTCCTCTTTCTATTGATATAGCATTACACAAATCAACCAAAGAGTTAATAACAGGCAGTTGTCCACCTTTTATTATTCTTTTAAACATAGCTTCTACAGAAGGAGGATACTTATTTGGATTGATACCGGATTTTCGCATGACTTCTCTGTATAATGACACATTGCGCAAATTCCTTATCTCCTCCACCTTTATTTCATCTCTCATTTTAATCTCTGCTTTTCTTAATCTTTCTTCATCCTCTAGTGTAGTTTTTGAATTTTTAATATTATTTCCTATTAATATCCCAAATTTCATATCAGGATTTAATTCAAAAACAGATTTATCTACTGTGTATTTCATTTTGTCCTCCTTTAAACAATAAATTATAGTAATTCCAGGGACGTACTTTCGCACGTTTTTTTAATGGTAGTATACTACAAAATTTTACCATTTTCAATAAGGATTGAATTGCTATAACAGGCTGAGATTTAAAAAATTAAAGATTTTTTCTTTTATTACAAGTGCATTCATAGGCATATGCATAAGATAACGGCTTATCCTCAGTAAAGTTTAAGGAGGTAAAAGTTATTCCTACAGCATATTGATTTTAGTGTAACTAACTGGAAAAACAAAATTACATTGTGAAATGTAGTCTATTAATTAAAGACACAGGAAACGTCCCCGCGTCTTTCAAAGTCGAGCCATATGATAATATTCTAATTAATTATTAAACATATTCAATAATCTTAAAAAGTGATTTGCTTCACGGATTGTATGGTCACCCAGCAGCGGAATGATGACTGACTTTATCTGGCAATCAAGTATTCCTTGTGTTCCTTGGACCTTGAAATCTCTAATTGCCTGAGTTGCCGCAAGGCTATCTTCAGTAACTCGCTTCAATGGCATATTTGAATTCATAGCCATTAGCGCCTCTCTTGTAAGTTCATCAAACTCTTTACCAAAATTATTAGCTGCTTCAAATAGCTGATCTTCGCTAGGGTCAAGAAGTCCTCTGATAAACTTAGCATGTTCCGCCATTATTTTGTTCCAGAATATTTCTTGTTGAACTGCCTCTTGATGCATATTAACCATTTCTCTATTTTGAAGTCTTTGAATCGTAGCTAAGTATAACCTTGCTTCTCGCATAATATGATCTATTAATAATGGATAATTTACAGTAAACATCTTACAAGATAAAACATTACTTAATATATTAGATTTGAACTGTATTAATTCGGTTACTAAGCCTATGGCTCTTTGATTCAATAAAAACACCTGTTCTTCCATCATAGGATTGACATTAATCATGTCATCACCCATTAAATTAGCCTCCATTTGTGTAAGTTCAGTAGGAATTCTTATTCCTGTAAAATATGAGGTCGCTATTTCCGCATTTTGTGTATATGGGGTAATAACCTCACCTGATTGAAGCACACCTTTACTGACAACACCATTGGAAAGCGATACAACCTCACCTAAAAATCTGTCAAATTCCCTTCTTAACTCGTCTGCCTTTTGTACATACCCGCTATCTCTTGGTGTAAATGATACTTCCAGAAAAAACGAGTGTTCCTTCATAATTCTTGCAAAAAAAAGATGCAATTCTAATGATTGACGGACAAAATCCATTCTTGTATACATCATATCCTCCTTCAAACTTTATATTTTACAATATATTATGAAGAATAAATATGATTGCCACCTTTTTATCAAATTTACTAGAGGCTTGCATTATCCCATATATGGCTTCATTTATTATATAACGGTTTATGAATAATGATACATGTTTCTACAAAGTATTGTAATGCTTGCTAAAACAGGTATTAGTACTATTATTGTTTTAATTGTTTTCTTCTTTTACATAAATTTTATCTATTTCGGAAATATACAAAGTATGATAATCTTTAATTGGATAATTTATATTATCTAATTCTGTCATTATAAAACATTCTGGTTTCATTTTCTGAGCGTACAATTTCTTACAGATAATAACCATGTTAGCTTCTTTAAAATATGGAGTGTCATCAATGTAATTTACTGTCAAATTACTTTTTTCTATTTTTTCTTCATCTCTTCCTGAAACTGAACCTAGATACGCCATAGTTTTTTTATATTCTTTATCAAAAAAACATAATGAATAGGTTTCTGAACTGTCAATAAATTCTTTTGTATATCTTTGAGGTCTCACTACTATATTAGTAACTTTTTTGTTCCACATGATACCGAACCCACCCCATGATGCAGTCATAGTATTAACCTTATTATCTTTTTCAGCTGTAATCAGCATCCATTCATCATTTATTAAATGAAAAACATTCTTATCCAAATACTCTGGCTTAATCTCTCTAAAATTATCCATTAAAGTCCTCCTTAAAATTTTATATAAGTATCTAAATATTATTCTTGTTAATGTATAAAGTCAAGTTTATATGTCTATTATAAAAGTAGATGTCTATAAAAAAATTAAGATTCTAATAAAAAACAAACCAAAAGAGTTGCTAACTACTCACAGTCAGCAACTCTTTTTGATTGTTCTACTTTTTAGATAAAGTGTTCATGTTTCTATTTATATCTTTTAAGTAATAATCTTCTGATGTGAAAAATTCTTTTGTTTTCGCAACTACAACCCCCGATAACCCAATTACACCAATCATATTTGGTATAACCGATAATCCAAACAAAAAGTCTAGAAAAATCCACAGAAACTGCAATCCACCAATTGCCCCTGCAAAGCATGCACCAAGATAAACGTATCGCATAACAAGTGAAAAGTTCTTACCAAAAAGATATTCTGCCAGCTTTTCCCCATAAAATAGAATGACATAAATAGTGGATATAACAAACAAGAGAATTGAAAAACTAACTAATATTCCACCAATTGGTCCATAAAAATTATTAAATGCTTGGGCAGACATTGCTGAAGCTTCAATATTAGGAGCCTTCCATATATCTGTGCTTAAAATAACCAATGCAGTCATAGTACAAATCAAAATTGTATCTACAAATACAGTAATCATTCCCCAGAATCCTTGACGAACTGCATGGTCTGTTTTAGCAGCTGAATGTGCAATAGGAGCACTTCCCATTCCTGCTTCATTGGAATAAGCACCTCTTGCTATACCCCATCTCATCGCCAAAGCTATTGTACTACCTGCAAACCCACCAATTGCTGCACGAGGTGCAAAAGAACCCTTAACGATTTCAAGTAATACAGAAGGAATTGATGTAATGTTAGCAATTATTATAATCAAGCAACCTATCATATAAAGAGAAGCCATAAACGGTACGAATTTTTCAGATATTTTACCAATTCTAGAAACACCCCCTACAACAATCAAACCAACAATTACGGTAATAATAATACCTGAAATATTTTTATCTAACCCTAAAGATGCTGCAGAGCCGGCAGCTGAATTTGCCTGAACCATGATTCCTGATACAATCGTAAACATGAATAAAAAAGCATAAGTATTACCAAGAAATTTAGACTTCAAACCATTTTTAAGATAATACATAGGTCCACCTACATAATCACCCTTAGAATTTTTTTCTCTAAATATAATACCAAGCACTACTTCAGCATACATAGTGATCATTCCTAAAATTGCAGTAATCCACATCCAAAATACAGCCCCTGGTCCTCCAAAATAAATTGCTACAGGTACACCTACAATATTTGCTGCACCAACAGTAGAAGCCAGCGCTGTAGTCATTGCCTGAAACGGCGTGAGACTACCTTCCATATCCTCTTCTTCAGAATCATTTTTCTTATTAAACAGCGAACCTAATGTCTGTGACCAAATATAACTAAAATGTGTGACTTGCAAAAACTTTAATCTGAACGAAAGAAAAATACCGCCTCCAAGTAAAAGTATTAGCATAAAAGGTCCCCAAAGCATTCCAGTAGCAGTGTTAATAAAATTTACAATTACATCCTTCATAAATTCCTCCTTTTTTATTATAGATTTATGAATATAATTTCTTGATAAATTCACTAATCAATGTATATGTGTTTGTAACTAAATCTTTGATGTATACTCTCTCTGTAAATTTATGTAAATCCTTACCCCAAGGTCCAATATTTACAACTGGAATTGATAAAGATTTAATTGTCTCAAATGGTATTGAATATAATTCATCTCTCCAAAGTGGCATATTACTTTTAATATAAGGCACTGTTGCCTCATAGTTTTGCAACGAAGTGTAACTTAAATCTGAAATCCCCATAAAGTAATGCTTTTTATGAATCTTATTTCCATATAGGGACAAATTAATTTCATTTAAGCTTTTTGATATTTCTCTAAGCTTTGAATCTAAATGTTCAAATTTGTTATTTGATATGTGAGGATAATATGGCGGTGAAATTGCAATTACAACAACTGGACCACTATATTGTGTTAGTTTCATAACTTCTTTTATTATTTCAAAATTGCTTTCAGGCATAGATATTTTTCCTTTTTTTATACTATCTGTAATTCTTGTATAAGTTTTTTCAAGTACATTTTCAACTTCATCTTTGTTGTTTTTAATAGCATCCAATAAAAATTCATCGTAAAGCTTTACATTTATAGGAAAGGAAAGCCTATGCTCAGAATCTCCATAATAGATATTTGCGTTTTTATTATAATTTTCTAAAGATTCAATTAATGAATCAACACATATCTTCTTCATTATCGATAGAATATCTTTAGGTGTTTTGGTTAATGTTAGAAAACTTAAAAATCCACCTGCAGATTCTGGTATTGAGGCATCATAACACTCCTTAAAATCCCTTGCAAAACCCCAAGAAGGCGGTGGCGCTATTTCCCCTAAGTCTCTATCACATAATTCACTGTTTATTTCTGTATTGTTTATTATTTTAGAAAGAATTAAACTAGGATTAAAGCCATTAAAAATTTCTCCAATATGACTTTTAATACCTTTTACATAAACAGTAATCATTGTTTTACCGACTGAACCTTCGTAGATTACAGGTATATTTTTATCATCTCTACTATGAGGTTCAGAATTAATTATCAATGAGTATTTTAGTTGGAATTTTTTCTCTAATTTTTTGAGTAATATACTTGCATGGCGCATTCCTGCGGAAATCGTTTCTTCATCAGGTACAGATAAGAATAATATACTTGCATCACATTTAGTATCTTTAGAAAAATCCTCAAGTATTTTAAGCTGAATACACATTCCAGCCTTCATATCTGCTGTTCCACGACCAAATATCCATTCCTGCGAAAATAAATCATCCGTAATTTCTTTATTTAATTTTATCTTTTTTAATTCTTTTTCAATGCTTTCTGTATTATGTGCTATGTTCTTTAAACTTCCATAATCATTTACATCTACTACATCATGATGATTTAATAAAATAATAGTTTTGTCACTTTTACCCTTTTTTAGTGCCCATACATTACTCCGTCCTAAATCATCCGATGGAATCATTTCTATACCGTAGTTTCCAGTTGTATCAAAATATGGTATGCTAGAGATGAAATTACAAATTGAATTTTCCATATCAATTTCCATTTCTGTGTGAGTGTCACTTTGAATAGAAACAAAAAATTTTAGCATATCTATTATGTTATTACTTTCTTTCAATATTACACCTCCAAGACTTTCATTCACTTAAGTGATAGTATTATTGACATTATATCAACTATCCGTTTGATAAAGATTATATAAATCGTTTGAAAATCGTTTAAATAGCATTTTTTATATCTATTTTAATTAACTTTGTTGTATAATAAGTTATGATATAAAACAAGGAGGCTAATTTTGAACATAGATAAAATCTTATATAATGGAAATATTATAACTATGAGAAAAGAATCTGAAAGGGCTGAAGCTATAGCGATATCTGATGATAAAATTGTTGCTGTAGGAAAAAACTGCGAGATATTAGAAATAAGATCTTCTAATACAGAACTAATTAATCTTGATAAAAAAACAGTACTCCCCGGTTTTTTCGATTCTCACATTCATTTAGTATCAACCATTCTAAGCAACATAGCCATAAACTGTTTTGAAGCAAAATCTATTTCTGAAATATTAGATTTAATTGAAGCTAAAAAAAATAACATGGGCAATATGCCATTAATCTATGGTAAGGGAATTTCAAATTTTACGTTAAAAGAAAAAAGATTTCCTACACGAAGAGAAATAGACCTCGTGGCTCCTAATATTCCTGTAATCCTTAGCAGTATAGAATTTCATACTGTTATTGTGAATTCTTATGCAATGCATTTATTTAACATTCCATTCACTACTAACTCTTTCGAAAAAGATTCAGAAAATAGATTTACTGGAAAAATAAGCAATAGAGGAAGCTATATAGCAAGAAAAAAAATGTTTGAAATGATAAGCGATAAAATTTATCTAGATAATTTAGATAAAACAATGTCTCAAATTGTAAAGCAAGGCATAACAACAGCTATTACTGTAGAAGGAGGCTCCTTATTTCATAATAATCATGCAGAATTCATTTTAAATAATAAAAATATATTTCCTATTGATATTGAATTATTTTATTCAACTACAAATACATCTAAAGTATTAAGTGCAGGCTTACCTAGAATAGGTGGAGATATTTTTTTAGATGGCTCATTTCGCTCACAAAATGCAGCCTTATATGAACCATATAGCGATAACAAAAATTCAACTGGGTTTTTATTTTTTAACCGTGATGAATTATTTGAATTTATATCCCAATCTGACAATCTGCGACTACAAATTGCAATACATGCAGTAGGTCCAAGAGCAATAGATATGCTTTTAGATTGCTATGAACAAGCAATAAAAGAGAATAATACAAGTAATCAAAGACATCGTATAGAACATTTTGAACTACCTACCGAAAAACAAATACTGAGAGCTAAAGAATTAAATCTTGTATTAGCAATGCATCCAACATATGAACTTTATTTTCGAGGAAAAGATGATATGTACGATAAACGTATAGGTTATGAAAGAACAAGATTAACAAATCCATTTAAAAATATTATAGATAAAGATATTACTGTTGCGGGTTGTTCAGACAGTGATGTTCTCCCAATCGATACAATGCTTGGTGTACATGCTGCTACAAATCATATTAACGAAAATTCAAGAATTTCTACCTATGAAGCACTTAAAATGTATACAATAAATGGAGCTTATGGAATTTTCCAAGAAAATATTAAAGGAACTTTAGAAAAAAGCAAATTAGCAGATATAGTAGTACTTTCTTCTGACCCAATAATAACAAAAAAGGAATACTTGAAAGATATAAAAATTCTTCTAACAATGAAATCAGGAAAAATATTGTATAATTCTCTTGGAGGATTAAAGTATGATTGAATTTAAATTTCTTGGAACATATAAAATAATAAGCAATGATGTTGATATAACACATAAATTTTCATTAAAAGATAAAGGATTAATTTGCTATATATTGGCAAACAATCAATATATATTTAATAGAGATATGCTTGCTAATATGTTTTGGGATAATTATAAAAGAGAATCTGCATACAGTAATCTTCGCTACACAATTTGGCATTTAAGAAAAATTTTTCATGAACATGAGAATGATATCATCATTCATTCTCGTGGAAAAAATGTTATTGAAATCGAAGAAAAAAATGTACATATTGACCTAAGAGAATGGCAAAGATTAACCGAAACTTATAGAATTGAAAAAAATACCTCTCTAGATATATTAATGGAAATATCAAACACTTATGAAGGAGATTTTTTAAAAGACTTCTATATTTATGATAATCTTGAGTTTAACGATTGGGTATTTAATATGAAAGAAAAACTTCAAAGATTATATTTTGAAGTGCAAATGGATTTAGCTAAAGTATATTCAGACAATAATCAAATTCGAGAATCAATAAACCAAT